>NZ_BAAHWV010000014.1:0-98578 GCF_054601255.1 Viscerimonas tarda
CATTCCGGTAAATACATAATGCAACCTATTTAGGTAGCACAAAACTACAACAAAAAAGTGGAATATCCAAATGTTTATGCCACTTTTTTGCTAAAACTACCTAAATTTTTGCGGAGTTAGGGTTTAAAAGAAGGTGCAGATGCCGCTCTACGTAAAAATTATACAAACGAGTATTTAAAATATATTGTAGAAAGGCAAATAGAGCAATTTTCCAAATTATGCAATAAATTTATTCTCAAAAAACCGTATAGAGTTGGCGTAACATTTTGTGGCAGAGACACAAGATCTTTTGTTAAAGAAACAGCTGGTATTCTCGCATTGGAATTTTCAAAAGATAAAGTATTTTTTGATGAATTTCATCAGGACAAATTAACAAAATTAAGTGCTAATGAAGTCCTTGATAAAATATACACTCAAGAATGTGAATATGTGATTTTATTTATGTCAAAGAATTATCAGCGAAATCATTGGACAGGGAAAGTGGAATGGAAAGCGATTAAAAATAAATTAATTCCAAATCGTAAAAATGCTATTATTCCTGTATTATATGACGAAGAAGCAAAAGTAGATGGTATTGATTTAAGAAAAGATATAACAATAAAGATACCTCAAACAAGCCCTAAAACACACTTGAAACCACAGGATGTTGCTGATAAAATTATAGCGATTATTAAAACAAATGATCTCCATATTTTTAATGGGTGAACATACGAAAAATTAATAACAGAATATGGCAACCTATATAACCGATACAGTTAAAGATACAATCAAAAAAAATGGAATATTATACAAGTATGAATAATCAAGACGAACAACATAGCGTTTTATCCGAAAATATTCGAGAAATAGCCAAAGAGCTTCAGACAATATACTCACAAGCGGAAATTTATTATGCTTCTGCCGTTGATGACGTTATCCGTCACCAAAGCAAAGACACAAAGGAAATCGAACATCTGTTGAATTACATGTTAGACTTTGCTGATAACGAGAAAATTTTAATGTTGTACAGGACGTTGTGTCGGTATTACTTTGACATCAATCCGCAAGCGACTGCCGAATATATCCAATCCTACAAAGAACTATACGATACAGACGAAAAATTGTTCGAGAATGGATACTTTCGAGATAATCCGATAAAATTATAGCATCGGTGGGGAAAATGTGGGGAAAATTCACCCATTTAAAAAGCCTAACTGATTGATTATCAGTTAGGCCTTTCTTCTCTCCGTACCCAGAGCCGAAATTGTACGCTGCAAAAACACGCAATTCTATAAAATTCATACAACTTTATATCATATTAATTATCAATATATTAAATTGATTTGAAAACTTTTATATTTCATCCGATTTCAACACCTTTCCAAATTTGCGGACAAAATGCGGACAAAATATTTTTGAGAAATCAATTAAAAGACATACCTTTGTAACAGTTAAATTTAAAGAGTATGTCAAAATTCAGTCACAATATCTCGTCATTGACCGACCAAAATGGAGAATCTCAAATAATGATTCGCATTTATGTGTCGCGCGAACAGCGTTTCCGCATTAAATCCGGTATCCGGATAGACAGTAAGCGGTGGGGTAAGAAAAACGAAATCAATATTCCATTAACCGATTCGCCGGAGAGGGAAGAACTCTTGGAAAAACGAGCCAAATTAAAGGCTCTGGCCGAATATCTGGAAGATGCTATTCTGAACATGACTAACCGCGAATTGATTACCAAAGAATGGGTAGAAAAACGTGTCGATTTATTCCACAAGCCTGTCCGTAAAAAGAAAGAGAAAGAAACCGCTCCGCCTGAAACATTTTTTACCCTGTTCAACGAATACTTGAATACGCATAAGCTATCGGAAGTCCGCCGAAAGAACTTCCGAGTGTTATACCGCACACTTCAACGGTATGAATTGTACAAACGGATTACAGGCAGTAGAAAATTTGAACTGACATTCGATTACCTTACGCCTGATACTCTTTCCGATATAGAGGACTTTATATCAAACGAACCTGCCATGTTCGAGAAATACCCCGAAATATATGAAACTATCCCATATGCCACACGGCAAAGCGTTAAGACGCCCAAGCGGAAGCCAAAGGCCGGAACGGAACCGGGTAAGCGGACAACAGGCGAACCGGGCGAACGCGGATTAAATACAATTTGCGATTTAATGACAAAATTCCGCACGATGGTCATTTGGGCTTTCGACAGCGGTCATGCGAAAACGAATCCGTTTAAGCGTTATTCGGTCGGCGAATGTGTTTATGGCACACCGTTTTATATTACCAACGACGAACGCAATAGGCTGTATGAGGCTGATTTATCGCACAATAAACAGTTGGAAACCCAACGCGATATTTTTGTTTTCCAGTGTTTAATCGGTTGCAGGGTCAGCGATTTGTATAAAATGACTTACCGGAGCATCATTGACGGAGCTATTGAATATATTCCGCGTAAAACGAAGGAAGACAGGGCGATAACCGTTCGCGTTCCATTGAGTAAAACGGCAAAGGAAATTATTGACCGTTATTGTGACTATGAGCGGGATGTGTTGTTTCCACTAATTGTGGAACAGAAATATAATCAGTACATTAAGCAGGCGATGAAGGAAGCCGGCATTAACCGAATGGTTACTATTATTGACCAGAAGACGCGGCTTGAGGTTCAGAAACCAATCTGGGAAGTCGCATCTTCGCACATGGCACGCCGGACATTTATCGGAAATATCTATAAAAAAGTAAAAGATCCCAATCTGGTCGGCGCATTGAGCGGACATAAGGAAGGAAGTAAAGCTTTTGCCCGATACCGGACGATTGATGACGACATGAAAAGGGAATTAATCGGTATGTTGGAATAATTGCGTACTTTTGTGCTAAATTTCAGAAAAATATGATTTCAGACGAACAGGTAAGAGAATTGCTCAATGACATCGAGAATGCTCGTGTAGAACGGACTATATCAACAGATGATACGGACAAGTTTGCAAAAGCGGTATGTGCCTTTGCAAACGATTTACCCAACACGAGAGAGCCCGGATATTTGATGATTGGGGCATTCGACGACGGAAGGCTCAACGGCTTAAAAGTTACCGACAGATTATTGCGAAATCTTGCAGGATTACGTGCCGACGGAAACATTCAACCTAAACCGGCCTTAATGGTTTGGAAAGCCTCTTTTCCCGATGGGGATATTGCTGTTGTAGAGGTACAACCAAGTAAAATCACGCCGGTTAAATACAAGGGGGTTACATACGTCCGTATTGGTGCGCGAAAAGCGGAAGCCAACGAGGAAGAAGAACGAATCCTCCGCGAGAAGAGCGAAGTAAAATCTCCGACATTTGATACAACACCCTGTTTGCACAGTACGATTGATGATTTGGACTTGGATTTGTTCAAAAAGGAATATTTGCCTAAATTTGTGAATGTTGAAGTATTAGCAGGTGAAAAACGGGATATTAAACAACAATTGGCATCATTAAAACTTTTTGATACGACACAGGATTGCCCGACTGTTGCCGGTATCTTACTGATAGGCAAAGACCCTGCTCACATTCTTTTTGGAGCATATATCCAATATGTAGAGTTTGCAGGGAAGAAAATAACATCCAAAATATTGAATGAAAGGCAGTTTTCAGGGAATCTTATCACTTTGTTGAAAGAAATAGATTATTTCATCAAATACACTATCCAGAAACAGCGTCCGGTATTCGTCACCGTTTTACGGGAAGAAATGAAAATTAATTATCCGTATGAGGCAATAAGAGAGTTGGCGATGAACCTCATCATGCACCGTAATTATCAGACGAATGCCCCTGCAAAATTCTATGAATATTCCGACCGTATTGAAATGGACAATCCGGGTGGTCTATATGGCAAAGTACAGCCTGAAAATTTTCCAAATGTAAATGATTACCGTAATCCGGTCATTGCGGAAGCAATGAAAGTATTTGGATATGTAAATCGGTTCAATCGGGGAGTAAACATGGTACAGGATATTCTTGAAGAAAACAAGAATGGTCGAGCCATCTTCGATTTTAAAGATATATCTACCTTTAAGGTTACAGTAATGAATGCGGATTTGGAAGCAGTAAAAGTAATGGAGGATGGTGCAGAAGTGGTGCAGAAAAATGGTGCAGAAGTGGTGCAGAAAAATGGTGCAGAAAAAACAATAATACAAGAGCAAAATATATTAGCTCTTATTAGAAATGAAAATACAATTTCAAGAAAGAGTATAGCTAAACAATTAGGGATAGGAACTACCACTGTTTACCGGCATATTGAATCTCTTAAAGAAAAGGGTATTCTTGAACGTATTGGCGGTGATAGAGGTGGTTACTGGAAGATAAATCAATAACTTATGGATTTCAACAAGATTTCGGAATACACTATTCTGCATATAGTTACTGCACTTGCCATACTAATTACAGCATCTGTTGTTCGCTATGCTTGTGTCAGAAGTGGAAGCGATACAGGTACAGCCAATCTTGTTTTTGCAATTGTTTTAGGCATTGAGATTGTTGTATATCTGATTCTTATGAAAGCTATTATTTATCAGGTTGAAAAATTCTCTATTTGGCGAAAAGATAAAAAGACAGAGAGCAATGAAAATACAAAAAATATTACAACACAAGAAGGAAGTGTTCACGACCGAATTGTAAGAGAACGGTTTGAAGAATCAATTACCCTATTTCAGGAATACACTCAAAAAACTTTCGGGAAGTACATTACAGCCGATGAAATAAAAAAACTGAATGACTATGTGGAACTGTTCGCCCAAGAACAGTCTTTTGAAAATATTGTTTCAGTACAAGTTCCGCCACGCCAAATAAGTAATAACGACCTGTATCATTTTGGATGGAATCTGTGGAATCATTTTAAAAATCACCTGCAAGACCAACGGCAGGAATGTCTTGTCGCATGGTTAAAAATTGTGTTCTCAAACCTTAGCGATGTCGAATTATCAATTGTCAAAGGGAAACTAACAATTTACGATACAAAAGGGAAAATTTCCATACAAAAAAGTATTCCCGACTATCTCCGGTTCTTGAAAGAGTAAGCTTATTTTTCCCTTAATATACTACCTCACTTTGGAACAAAGTGAGTTTTTTGTGTTCTTACCCTTGAATTTTGGAGATGACATAGAGATTTTGTCATTCCTACTCTATCCTGCAATTTCATACAATTATTTGAAATAAAATCAATTAACAATTCATCTTTTCAGAGATAAGAAAGAGATAACCTGCCATCTTTTGCATTTTTTCATCTCCGGCAAATCTCTTTTTTCCTTTGCCCATAATCGCACATAGAGAGTGCGGTAAAGATTTTGTCGAATTAAAATTTCAAATTTTATGAATGTAAAAGATTTTATGGTACTTGGCGGAAACCTGTCCGTTTCCATCAAACTGGACGAACTCCGGCAATGGCATGACGAACTGGTCGCATCACCCGGAGCGAAGAATCCAAACGAGAAACCTCCGGTTCAAGAGGAGTTATTGACCCGTAAAGAGGTGTTGAAAATCTTAGGGATTGACGCCTCTACATTATGGCGTTGGGCTAAATCCGGATATTTGGTTCCTTTCAATTTCGGAGGACAGAAAAGGTATAAGGCTTCCGATATTCGTAACCTTGCCGAAGGGAAGCGGAAAGTTTAACGATGAGAAATTATTATGTGGATGGGGTAAGCAATCGCTCATATATTCAGCGGAGCAAGGGTATGTTTTCGTAATACGAAAACCCTTGCTTTCACTGACGTGAAAGGGAAAATTGCTCCCGATGGTCGGCAATTTTATGGAAGAAGCAAGTAAAGATAAGCCTAAAGGCGGTCGCCCGAAAAAGGGTATTTCGCAACGGAAATCGCGAATGGTCAGTGTTCGCTTTTCCGAACCGGAATACTACGCCGTTAAGCGAAGGGCGTCCCTCGCCGGGCTGACCGTTAGCGCTTATTCACATGCCGCGATTCTGGACAGCAAAATCGTCGAACCGGTGAAAAAAGAAGAGATGGACTTACTTCGGAAGCTGTCAGGTGAGGCTAATAACCTGAATCAGTTGGCGCGTCAAGCGAATAGTTTTCAAATGCCGTATCTGGAAAATGATATTAGAAATATACTGAATTTATTCACTGAAATAATTGAAAAATTGTCGAATGATTGGAAAAATCATAAAAGGAAAAAGCCTTAAAGGCTGCATTTCATACGTGTTGAATAAAGAAAATGCAAAACTATTGGATAGCGAAGGCGTACTTTTAACGAATGCCCATTCGATTATCAACAGTTTTTATATGCAAAGTTTGATGAATCCGAATCTTGCCAAAAGTGTCGGGCATATACCGCTCGCCTATTCCAAAGATGACGCTATAAAACTGACAGATGCATTTATGCTCAAACTGGCCAAAGAGTATATGCAGGCTATGGGCATCGAGAATACGCAATATATCATTGTCCGCCATTCCGACCGCGAACACCCCCATTGCCATATCGTTTTCAACAGGGTGAATAATGAAGGTAAAACCATTTCCGACAAAAACGACCATTTTAGAAATGAAAAGGTTACAAAAACATTGAAAGAAAAATACGGTCTGACTTTCGGTGAAGGTAAAGAAAAAGTAAAAAACTCATCGACTGAGAGAACCGGATAAGAGCAAGTATGAGATTCACAAAGCCATTCAAACCGCTTTGAAATCAGCTAAAAATTGGAATCAGTTAAAGGATTTGCTGATGAAAGAGAAAATCCAAGCGAAATTCAAGTACAAAGGTCAATCGGACGAGATTCAAGGAATTTCTTTTGCCAAAGGCGAATATTCGTTCAAAGGTTCGGAGATTGACAGGCAATTCAGTTACTCGAAGATTGATTACCAATTACGGCATAACGGTCATGAACAAGGAATGGCAATCAACCAGCCTAAGCCGGATTACCCGCATAATCAATCGTCTGTTTTAGAAAATGTAGGTTCTGTTTTGGGTGGCTTGTTTGATATTCATCCGTCAGGTTCAGATTATGACCCTGACCAAGCGGAATATCTGCAACAGCAAAAATCGAAAAAGAAGAAAAAACGTAAAGGATTAAAAATGTAAAGATATGGAAAATATTCAATATGAGGGACTTTTAGGCATCATGTCCGAAGTAAATAAAAAAGTTGATGTCATTCAAGCGAACAGTAAAGCGAAAGAAAATCAGTCTGTCAGAAAATTTGTATCCAAAGAGGAGATAGAGGCTATCGCAGTGAAATACGCAAATGCAATATGTAAATACACAGATGCTAAACATAAAGAGCAAGCAGAACATCAGGAGAGATTATTATCAGCTATCCATGAGGTAGAGAGACAAATAAACGCATTGCCTACGCCGGAGAAGGTTTCGTTAGAACCTATTATAAAATTGTTTCCACAACCCAAGAAAGTTACTGTTTGTGGCTTTGAATTTTTACGAAGTTCGGTGATAATCTTTGTGTTAGCATTGGTTTGTTTCTTTTCAATGGTACTGAACATCAAACAGATGGATGATTTCCGGGGATTAAAAACACAGCTATATAAACAGACTGAGTATATTCTGCATTTGGAGAAGACAGAAAAAGAAAAAGGCAAAAAATCAAAATAGATTACTTTAAATAATATTGAAAATGTACTACCTTTGTACCCGAATTAAAACAATAAAAATGTACGGATAAAACATAACATATTGATTAAAAATATTTGAGCTTTTAGCTCTTATTCTCTCTAATACGAAATTCTACCAATAATTTCCTCGAGAATAAGGTTGCGAAGGTTCACGCTCACTGGGCGTGGACTGTTCGTGCTTATTTGAGGAAAGGGTTTTGGTAGAGCCTGTATTAGAAAATAAGCAATCAACGAACAGTTTCACGCTTTTTTTGTATGGTTGCATATTCGAGAGTAAATTTCATAAACAACTTATAATAAAATATTTATGCAACACAACAACGAAATCAAACGGTGCAATGGAGCAAAAACCATTTCAAAAAACCGCGTCAGTTCCCGAAAAACGACAGGAGTAGGGGAAATCTTTTTCAGAAAGGAGGAATTATTATGAATGCGCCAATGATTCCGGGATTTTGTCCCTATTACGTTCTGACACAGGACAGATGTTACCTGTCGGAAACCACGCCCGCGTCAGGTACAAGAGATTACAAATGCAAGTCGAGCAGCAATTTCAAAACTTGTGGAAACTTCGAGGCGAAAATGAGAGGTACAAATTATACTAACAAATAAAAGAAAGGAAAATTATTATGACAAATAAGCAATCTTGGAACGTGATATTAAATAAAATAACAGAAGATCCGGACTACATGTACGACGAGAAAATAATAGACGAAACCATTCAAAACGCTCTCTATCTGGCGAAAAATTTTGCCAAAGGTATTGGTTTGAGCTTGTTGGCTACCATTGTCTTAGGAGCTATAAACGGGTGGCTGGTTTTAATTGGCTTGGCTGCTATAGGGTTCTGCACCTATCAGGTAGTCAATAACCTTAGCAACCTTAAGCACGCTAAGACGGCACGCAAGTTGATTGACAAGAAACGACAGGGAACCAATTATACTAACAAATAAAAGAAAGGAGAAAAAAATGAACGTATTAGTAATCATTATTATCGTAGTAGTAGGAGTAGTTATCTATAAACGTAACACTCCGGAGGTAAAAAAGAAACGAGCAGCAGAAAAGGCTTATTATGGTGCAAAATCTCGCAGATGTATTCAGTTTGCGAGTTTAGATTTAGAGCGAGTTTCCGCAGGTTGTAAAATTGCTTTCAAAGAATATACAACATTTCGTCATAATGGTGAATCCGTATCAAATTACTTTGATAGAGTGAGTTTTAATTCCCTGTCTCAGGAAGTAAAGTTATGGTATTATTGGTAAAAATCAAGATATTATGTTTCAAAAAAAAATATCAGTTCTGCTTCTGAAGTATGTTTCACGGATTAAAAACAATGAAATATCTGCTCAAATAAATGAAATCGTTAGCGAGTTGTCCAAAGGTTCTGTTTCGTACGCAAAGGTTTCAACTCTTGCGGCATCGGTTCTTGATAACCCGGCCAGTGGTATCCTGCCCAATGATGTAAAAAAGATACTCAAACTGCTGACAACGTTTGCTGCGTTGCCAACAGCAGCACAACTTGCAAAATTTGCAGCAATGTTTGTCTTAAAACCCATAATTTGTGGTGTTTTAGGATTTATTGTGGGACTGATAATCGCGATTGTTTCGTATGAATCACTTGGAATTGTATCATTGTTGATACTCATTGCAATAATGTCCGCAGGAATTTACTTTGGTAGAGAATGGCGGTGGAGTATAAGTATAAATCAAAAATAAAAGAAAGGAGACAAAATTATGTCTGAAAGTAAAACAAACGGTAAACTTGTCCTGAACAACGGACATTGTGTTTACGAAGGCGAAATCCTCGATGGCAAAGCCACAGGTAAAGGATTTTTAAGATGGGACGACGGCGAAAATTGGGAAGGAACTTTCATTAACGGCGTACCTAACGGACAGTGCAAACGTTTCTGGGACGATGGGATGTATGTTGAAGGCGTATTTGAAAACGCCCAACCCGTAGGCGATGTCAAACTGTATCAACCCAATGTGGGATTATTTGAAGGACCTCTTAATGGTAGGGGCAAATGCAAAATGACATACCCCGACGGCTCATATTATATCGGGGAATGTGTTGACAAGCAGCCCGACGGATGGGGGAAAAAAGTACAGCCCGGATTGTCCGAAAGAGAGGGCGAGTGGCGAGGCGGAGAGCCGCACGGTTATTCCATTAATAAAGTGAGCGACGCATTTGCCGCTCAGGTTGGCGAACAAACCGGCTGGACAGGCGAGGGCGTTATAACCCAAGGCGTACAGCGACAATGGTGGATTAAACACACTAATGGGAAACCGGAAGTGATACGCGCCCGCGATAATTTTGATATTCCGCAGGAAGATTTGCCGTTAAGCATTAATGCGCGGCTCTTTTTGGGATTTATTGAAATGTATATAGAAAATGATGAAGGTAAACTGGGGGTGGACTTTGCCACCATATTATATCCTGAGTCAAATAAATTTGGTTATCTTCTCACGCAACCCATAGAAAAGAAAGCCGAAGCGTATTACAACTGGTTAGTTGAAAAAAGGAACGTTGCAAAATCTGAAAAAGAATATACCGCATTGGCAAAGAAATTCAGCGATATAAGCGAGTATAAAGATTCCTTCGCACTTACCAACAAATGTAAACTTGCAAGTACTTACGCACGTAACCATCAATATGCGGATAAAAGCATCATACACATTGCTCGCACCTTTCACATGGCAAGCCGTTCCGGTAAGGAGAAAATTATGTCAGACAATAAACTGATGGACAAACTCGTTGCGGGATACAATGAGAGGTGTAAAGAGATGGAATCATTAGATTCTAAAATCAAAGAATCAAAGTCCGAAATTGACGACCTTGCAAAAAAAATAAAGGACTGGCAGAATAGTTATGATAATTATCTTCGGATTTTGAAGGGTGCCCCTTATGGAAGTTTGCAATACGAAATGGCTGATATTGCAATAAAGAAGTTATTGCCTGAAATCACAAATATGCAATACCGCCATGATGACCTTGTAAAAGAACACAATAATCTTGTAAAAGAACACGATTCGTTGAAAGATAAATTTGGTAATATTTCCTCTCTATCAGTGGAAGCAAAAGGCGATACTTACTATCGTTGGTTGGTTGAAGATTTTGATGCTGCAAAATCTGAAGAAGAATATACCGCTTTGGCAAAGAAATTCAGCGACATAAGCGAGTATAAAGATTGCGCGGCGCTTGCCGACAAATGTAAACAACGTGTAATTAAATAAAAAGAAAGGAGAAAAAAATGTCAGAAAATAAACAGGCGCAAAAAGTCGCAGAGGCAAAATTGGATTCTGCGAAAGTCAAAGTGAATGAAGAAACAGCAGAGGCAGACAAAACCTCTAAACAGGCATTTACCAATAACTTTATCACGCAAATTGAAGCATTGGGCGATTTAACAGACAGCGACAGCACAATGAACATAGTCAGTTGGTTTTTAACGCTCCTGTTTTTAACAATCGAACTTGCGCCAATTCTCACAAAGTTGATAACCAAACGCGGCTCTTATGACGAAATTCTTGACAGAACGGAATATGAATTGATGGTTGAGCAAAAAGAAATTATATCCCGCAAAAACTCGGAAATTAACGCATTGTTAATTCAGGCAGAAGAAGCCGCAAAATTGAACGCAGAAGTCAGAATGAAAGCCGATAAAGATAAATTAGATGTGGAATTACAGGGCAACAAAGCAATACTTGATGATATTGCTAAAAAACAACAGGAATTGGCAAAAATGGCGATAGCTAAATGGTATGAAGAAGAAAAGATAAAATTGATATAAAATACAAAAACGAAATGAAAAATAGGAGATAAATTATCAACTACCCCAAGGGCAACTTCCCAATTTTTTCGTTTTCGTTATTTTTCAATAAATTAATCTTAGCAACCCTTTATTTATCTGAACACAAATATATATTCCAAGAATAAAATGTCAAGGCTAAAATGAATTTTACCGGACATCTTCCTTTCTCGTACCTCGAAAGAGTATCTCCGGTAAAAGCCTTGCCTAATTTATTCTTTTCATAAGAGGATGTTTATCAGGTAAAAAAGGGAAAATATACGCATGGAATCCCAAAGATTCCGCAAGGTGATTATCATTAGGCCGCTAATTTTAGCTTATTTAAAATCTGATAATTTTTTAGACAGCATAGGAATTTTTTCAACCCTTTTCAATTTTGCGGACAAAATGCGGACAAAAACGCAAAATTCTTAAAAATCAAAAACGCTTTAATTGTTTATTATCAACAAATTAAAGCGTTTTATCAGGTACCCAGAGCCGGGATCGAACCGGCATGGAAGTGAATCCACTGGTGTTTGAGACCAGCGCGTCTACCAATTCCGCCATCTGGGCATTTTTTACGACTGCAAAAGTACATATTATTTTCTTATATCAAAGGATGCTTTTAATTTTTTTGAAAAAAGACCATTATATTTTTTTTAAATGAAGAAAATATCTTACTTTGCATGGAATAGTTATACGTAAATCGCTATACTTATCTATATGGATAATAAAAACAGCTACTGTGTTATTATGGGTGGCGGTATCGGAAGCCGTTTCTGGCCTTTTAGCCGCGAAGCTAAGCCTAAACAGTTCCTCGATTTTTTCGGGACAGGGCACTCTTTGCTTCGGTTGACTTTCGACCGGTTTAAGAAAATTCTTCCGGCGGAGAATATATTTATTGTTACTAATGAGGCCTACGATGAGCTGATTAGAAAGGATTTGCCGGAGTTAGACCCCAGCCAGATTCTTTTTGAGCCGATACGCCGGAATACGGCTCCGTGCATTGCTTATGCCACATACCACATCAACGCCATAAATCCGAATGCCAATATTGTTGTGGCGCCTTCCGACCATTTGATTCTGAAGGAGGATGAGTTTGTTTCGGTGATACAGAATGCGCTCGAGTTTGTCGAACGCAATCCGATGCTTTTGACTTTGGGGATTAAACCCAGTCGCCCCGAAACCGGATATGGATACATTCAGGTGAGCGAAGAAACCGTGAATGATGTACCTAAAGTGAAGGTCTTTACCGAGAAACCGAATTTTGAGCTGGCAAAAGTTTTTTGCGAAAGCGGCGAATTTTTGTGGAATTCGGGATTGTTTATATGGAATATTAAAACCATTATGCAAGCCTTGCACGATTATCTGCCCGATATTACGAACTTGTTCGACCAGGGAAGCGAGTTGTTTAATACGCCTGCAGAAAAAGAATTTATCAACGAACGATTCCTTTCGTGCCCCAATATTTCGATTGACTACGGAGTGATGGAAAAAGCGCCCAATTCGTGCGTGATGGCTGCCGATTTTGGCTGGTCCGACCTCGGAACATGGGGCTCGCTGCACGAAGTCTCCGAAAAAGACAAGAACGCCAATGCCGGACTGATTTGCGACAGCATATTCATCGACAGTTCGGATAACATTGTGGCCGCTCCAAGTGGCAAGCTGGCCGTCATACAAGGTCTCAACGGATACATTGTGGCCGAATCGGACAACGTGCTGCTCATCTGCAAAAAAGAAGACGAACAGCGGATAAAATCTTTTGTGGCTGATGCCAAACTTAAATACGGACAGGAATATATTTGAATGCTATAAAATTAAGCGGCTATATGAAAAATTTTATTCTTACGGGCTTTTTGTTCTTGCTGCTGGCGCCTCTAACGGTATTTTCCCAATCGTTGAACGAAGCCAAAGAATTGTATAAAACAGGGGAATTTGAGAAAGCTCTACCGGTATTTGAAAAGGAATATGTGGCAAAGCCAACCGATCCGTCCATCAACCAATGGTACGGCGTATGCCTCTACGAAACAAATACCAATCTGAAAAAAGCCGAAGAATGCATTGCTTTTGCCGCCAGCAAGAGCATTCCAGACGCATTTTTGTATTTGGGCAAAATATATACCGAAACTTACCGCTTCGATAAGGCCGAAATTGAGTTTGAAAAATACGCCAAACTCAAAAAACGGGACAAAGCAGCTTCGGCGCAAGTGGAAAAAGAAAAAGGCGTTCTGGCTTTCATGAAAAGGGCTGCTCTCCACACCGAGGATATACAGATTATCGACAGCATTGTTGTTGACAAAAGCGCCTTTCTGTCGGCCTACAAACTTAGTCCGAGCAGCGGTTATCTCGATTATTACGCTACTTTTTTCAACGAAGGCGCCTCCGAATCTACTGTCTATTCCAACGAGAAATCAACTAAAATTTATTATGCAAAACCGGCAGTAGAGGATAAGATTGAATTGTTTTCGATGGAGAAGTTGCTGAACGATTTTGGAAACGAGAAAAAGTTGTCGGATAATAATTTCGGATTGTCGGGAAATTTGAACTATCCCTTTGTTTTAACGGACGGGGTAACAGTCTATTTTTCGGCAGAAGACAAAAACGGGCTGGGAGGCTACGACATGTACGTTACGCGCTACAACATGAACAACGATACCTACCTCACGCCCGAACGCCTGAACATGCCTTTCAATTCGCTTTTCAACGATTATATGATGGCCATGGATGAAGAAAAAGGCGTAGGCTGGTTTGCCTCGGACAGGTTTCAGCCGGAGGACAAGGTCTGCATATACACCTTTATTCCCAACGAACAGGTTGCCATGCTGGAAGGAGACGATGAAAATCAACTGGTTAGCAGAGCAATCATAAGCTCGATAAAAGATTCATGGAAACCGGATGTTGACTATTCAAAAATCGTCGCTCTTGCCCGAAAGGAAATAAAGAAGGAGAAAGAAATACTAAAAGACTTCACGCTCGTCATCAACGATAAATACACCTACTTCAACTGGACCGATTTTAAAAACCCGTCGGCAAAGGATTTATTCTGGCAGGCGACCGAATCGGCGAAAAACCTCGGTGCGGTAGAAGCACGGCTGGATGTGTTAAGAGATGTTTATGCATCGCAGCCATCGCAGGCAACAGCCAACGAAATACTGGAACTGGAAAACAAACAACGTCAACTGTTCCAACAAGCAAAAGAGTTGGAAATTAAAGCTCGCAATCAGGAAATTACATCATTAAACTAATCATCAGGAATATGGCAATCGAAATAGGTATCATTGTTTTTTTAGTAGTATTGGGGGTAGCCCTGCTGCTGGCCGAGATTTTTCTGTTGCCGGGCATCACCGTTGCCGGATTTGCCGGAGCCCTGTCCCTGACCGGAGGGATTGTGTATGCCTTTATTTACATGGGAAACACAGCCGGATTTATCACCATTGTATCTTCAATAGCCCTGTTTGCAGCCTCCTTTGCCTTCCTGATAAAATCGAATGCCATGTCGCACATTGCGCTGAAAACCGACATCGACGCCACAGTCGATCAAACAGAGCTGAACCAAATGACCATTGGCGACGAAGGGCAAACCATCTCCCGCCTCAACCCAATAGGGAAAGCCGAATTTAACGGCATCACCGTAGAAGCAAAATCCATCACCGGCGAATTTATTGATGAAAGCGAAGCCGTTGTAATTGTGAAAATAGAAGGCTCGAATGTGTTGGTGAAGGTGATAGAATGAAAGTGGCGGAAACGATATTGCGTATGGTTTTGTTTATTGTTTGTAATTATTTACTTGACAATCAAAAAACATACAGATTTTATTAACGAAAAATCAAATAATTATATTGTATTTAAACAGTTCCCAGAATAAAAAAATAAAATGGCAAAGATAATAATTCGAAATATTGGACCAATCAAAGAAGCTTCATTTGACCTTAATAAGATAAATGTGTTTATGGGACCGCAAAGTAGTGGAAAAAGCGCCATTGCCAAAATCATTAGTTATTGTACTTGGGTAGAAAAAGATGTGGCTACAAGCCAATCTTTAGAAACTTATCAAAAGAACGACAACTATTTTGTTGAGCGCCTTGAGACATTTCATAAACTAAAAAAATATTTTGAGAAACATGATAGATACATTTCATACAAAAGTGATATGGTAGAAATCGAATATAGTGCAAATAATTTTTCCATTCAATGGAACGATAGATATGCCTACAAAAGAAGTAAAATATCTTATATCCCTTCGGAAAGAAATTTGGTTAGTCTGCCTGATGTAAATGTAAAATTTGCCGACACCAACATGAGAAGTTTTTGGTCTGATTGGGAAGATGCCCAAAAAAAATACACAGAGATAGAGAAACTGTCGATATTAGATTTTGACATTGATTATTGCTATGACTCAAATGCGGAAGAATATCGCATTGTTCATAAACAAAATGACGATTCTTATAGTATTCAATTATCTAACGCTTCAAGTGGATTGCAATCAGTAACCCCTTTAATTGCAATGGTGGATTATTTGACGAACTGGTATTATAAACAAGAAGAAGATGCTCCTCGTGTGATGAGTGAAAAAGAAATATTAGCTGACAAAATACTTGTAGAGGAATTAGTTTTAAAGAAATATTTTGGAGATAATTTTAAGAAAGAGCGCACAAAAGAAAATATAAATGAAATAAATGAAAAAATAAAAGCGGGAGACTCTCAAGTCCGTAATTTGCTTTCACACTATAGAGAGATAGAAAATAACTTATTAAAAACACACAATTCTCAATTTATCATTGAAGAACCTGAACAAAACCTTTTCCCCGAAACCCAACGAAAATTAGTGTATCATTTGTTAGAAAAATCTTTTAATAAAGACGGTAATAGATTGACAATAACCACTCATAGCCCGTATATTCTTTATGCGTTGAATAATTGTATGATGTGTGGTTTGGTTTATGATAAAATGAACGCCTCGGATAAAGCAAAATTAAGCTGTAAAACGTCATTAGTCAATCCTAAGGATGTTTCTATTTACGAAATACACAAGGGTATTCTAAAATCAAAGCAGCAAAATGATGGTTTGATTAGCACAAATTATTTTGATACGATAATGAAAGAATCAATGGACGATTTTTATATTATGTTAAATTATTACAATTAATGATAAAAACTAATATAGCAAGAGAATACCCTGCTCATAGCGCTGTTTGCACTTACTCTGACAAATCTTTATACTTGGCTGATTATACAGAACAAACAAAAGCATCACCAATTAAGAGGGGTGTTGAGATTTTTCAAGCTATTCACCCCACAGGTATTAAATTCTTTACCTTGCAAAATAATGTAAGCTTATTGAATGGCTTTATTAAGTTTGACAACACAAGTTTTACAAGACCTGACGGGCGAGCATTGTCTCAATGCGAATGTGTTGTTTTTCCAAAAACGAGTGATTCTGATTCTTGGATATTTTTTGCCGAATTGAAATACAGCAGTAAGAAATGTAACAACAATTCAAACATACAAAAAGCTGTAAAGCAGTTGTATAAAACTAGAACATATTATTTTCAGAGAAAAATATTTTCTAAAACAAATCCTTGTTACCTATTGGCTTCTTTGCCTATGCAGGCAGAACCATTTGCACAAACAATTATTTCACCGACAGACTTATTGCGGTTAAAAAGAAAACATAATGTGATATTGCGTTTGCAAAATCATGCAGAAATACAAGATGGTAAAATAATTAGTGTATGATCGGACTAAGGCATTCCTCCGAACTATCGAGCAGGTTCAACCTGCCATAAGATATATATTGTTTAAAATCAGTCAATTCATCAAATCAGTTGCGAAAATTCGCGCAATCTGCGCAATTTGCATTCTTCCCGCCATCGACTAGTTAAAAGTTCAACCCTCAACTCATTTCTTGTGTTGTTTGTAGTATTCGGATGGAGTAACTCCTTCACACAACTTGAATGCCTTGTTGAACGAAGAATGATTTTTGAAGCCCGAAGAAAGGTAAATGTATTCCATCGTGTATTTTTGGGAGTCGGACAGCACCAGTTCCTTGGCTTTTTCTATCCGGTAAGAATTGACAAGACGGTTGAAATTCATGCCATTCCGACAGTTGATGGCTTTGGACAGGTAGCTGCTGCTGATATTCAACTCATTCGCCATCTGCGCTAAACTAAAATCGCCATTTGTGTAGGGCTGCTTCGATTTAAAATATTCCTCAATCAAGGCATATATAGCAGTAAATTTGTTTTCTTCTTCGATTTCGATTTCTTTCAACCGGTTTATTTTCCCCTTGTCCGCCGATTGGATAATCTTCAGGAGATAGTCGGTTTCCATTTGACGGAAGCGATGGATAAAATACAAGCAAAAACAAACAAACAGAACAGTATAAGCTATTTCAATTGTATCGAAAATATGGTTTTTGATAAAAGCGTCGCCACGATAAAGTATCGAACTATCATAAAGCATCGAACTATCATATATAAATAATGACACAAAACCAAGAATCAGCAGCCAATAGGCGCTCGAAAACTGAATCACCCATTTAAATGTGTTTTCCTCAAAAAATAAAATATATCCGCAAATACAAATATTGATATAGTCGAAGGTTGCCGCTAATGTATTGGCAGAAAAATAATAGACAGATAGTGGGAATGCGGCGACTATCATAAACCATATATATATTTTTTTCAGCTTTTGGATAAATGATAACGAGGGGGTAACAGTAATGACAATAATGGCCGTTATATCAACAAATATCAATGCGATAACCCATGTATTAACATAATTTACGCCGCTATTCAAAAGCAACAGGATGATAAGTCTCACTGTATGAAAGCACAAAGCGCCCTTCATAAATAGTTTAAACAACCTCTCATACTCGGAAGAACTATTCCATGCCATATTCCTATTTCATTAGATAAATTGTATTTGCCTTCTGATTTTCGCAGTAAAATTAAGTAAATAGTTGCAAACTACCAATTTTAAGCGATGAATTAGTAAGATAATAATATTTACAATATAAACAATAGAAAAATGTATAAATAATTATATATAATTGATTATCTGTATTTTAATATGATGAAATCTTATAATTCATCAATGAATCCCTTACAAATACAATCGTTGAGGGATTTGAAATTTTAGATTTTAAGGTTTGATTATAACTTTGCCGATTATGAGATTGAAAAATAAACAAACTAAAAACAAGACGATGAAAATTATTTTAAAAGCCATTGTGTGTGTTATGGCTATCATGAGTGTTTGTAACAACATTCTTGCACAAAGTATGCCTATGGGCTACTTCGACGAAAACACATTGAGTTGTTACACAAAGTTTCAATCAACCGGATTCGGAGCCTCCATCCTGTTTGAAACAAATCAGACAAATACGAATATGGGTGATGGCGACGACTACCGTCAGGTAGGCGTTTTTGATATTCCACTGGTGGGAGACCTCAATGGTGATGGTAAACCCGAAATAGTAGTATTGTCGCGGAGCCGTCGTGGATTATTGGGCGACTATGAAAGTGATGTATGCAACCGTTTCCTGCTTATTTTTGACGGGCAAACCGGAAAATTGCTGGTAAAGAAAAGGCTGGCAATAGATTCTTATACTTATGCAGAGTCTTACCATGGTACTCCCTGTACGTTGCTGCTGATGAATGTGGACAACAACGATACACGGCAAATTGTAGTCGCCTATGGTACGGCAGGCACAACTGTTAACGGCAAATGGGCCAAACGGCTGGTTTGCTACGAGCTGAATCCGCAAAGTGGAAAAGGCTTGCCGAATGTTCCTTCCGGCAAGTCAGACGCCGGAAGCGCCACCAGCGAACTCAATGGCAATTACCTGAAAATCAAATGGGTATCAGACAAGCGATACGACTGGTCAGCAGCTAGCGAAACCGGCACAGCAGCCAGCGCCTCATGGAGTTTTACTGCGGGCGAAGCCGGTAGCGCCTTTACAGACACAGGCGGATACTATTACAACAACTATCAGTATTTCTCTACGCCTCTGCCTCAGTTAGTGGACTTTGACGGCGACGGCATTCCCGAGATATATGTTTATAATAAGATTTACGACGCTAAAACAGGTAAGCTGAAGCTGGCGCTGGAAGGCTTGGGCCCTGCCGACAGCACAAGCGAAACCGGTAACTATATGACGCCACTTTATTCCAATATTGAAAACAGGGCGTTTGTCGGTCGCGACCGGACAGCAACTTCCAATAGGACAGGCGCTGGTGATACGAACGTGCCTTTCGCCTTTATTTACGACCTCGACAAAGACGGTAAATACGACATCGCGGCAGGCGGAAAAGTGTATTATAATATCACATTCCCATCCGACGGAACAGGAGGCTGGAACTACAACCAGCCGGCAGGCGTGTATTACGCCGTCAGGAAAGGTGTAAAAAACGATATAAACGGCAGCAATGTGGGATGGCCTTACAGTTCGAGTAACTATTTGGGAGACGGCCATACGGCTGTGGCAGACATCAATGCCGACGGCATTCCGGAAGTAGTGGTTTTGACCCGCACACCGGGAACTACCGACTCTAGTAGTCCCCTTATACTTACAGTGTATAATCCGGGTTTCCTCCAGTTAGATGCTAGCGGAAACATCATTCCGGGAACAGGCGTTCCTTCTATTATCGCCCAGCGGACAATTACTCCTACCGGTGGAGCAACCGAGGGTAACCACTCCTATCTCTTTATCGGGGATTTGGACGGGCTGGAGCAAAACGGCAAGCGCTTCCCCGAAATAACATTTATAACAAGAAAATTGTATGAAGGAACTAACTCAAATAATCGAATCCACCATACAAATTCTGCTAACTCGAGGCTGCATCCGAATATAAGAAACAATGCGGCTTTTATTTCAAAATTAACAAAAAGCGGCGATAACTACTATATGAATTATGATAGCAGCGCTAATGGCGTTATGATGTCATTTACATGGGACGATGACGATAGCAGAATAAACGAGCGAATGAAAGTGTCGTTTGTCTCAGAACTAAATGACAGGTCTATCAATACAGGTTTTACGCTGTTTGATTTTGACAATGACGGACGTCAGGGTATATGCTACCGAGACGAAAGTTATTTACGGATTATTTCTGTCGATGCGCCTTATTATGTGAAAAATGACGATAAGCCAACTACTGCGGGTTCGCTGGTTAGATTCCGGGAACCGGTAAAAAGCTACACCGGTTTCGAATATCCGGTTATAGCAGATATAAACGGCGACTTCAGCGCCGATATGGTGGTTACGGCAGCTAGTGATATAGTATTTGTCAATACAGGTTGGTTATATGCTGTAGAAGCCAATACCGGCGCCGGTATCAAGTTTGCACCGGCGCCTATGGTTTGGAACCAGTTTATGTATTCGCCGCTGAAAATCAACGAAGACCTGACTGTACCATCAACCGTGTTTGACCCCTTAAGCCCGAAACTCAAATTCAACAAGAAGTTCGGCAGCGACGCTCCATTCGAGCACTCCATCTATAACAATACCCTAACACAAGTGGAGCAGTATTCTGTATTCGGAGAATTGAGAACGGGTGGAACTCCGGGCAATCCTGCCGATTCGATATACATAGCCTATCCTGTTGCCAAGCTGCCTGATGCGGTTGTTTCGGCCAAGCTAAACGGAACGACTCTTGCCATTAAGATAAAGAACCTGGGTACGGCAACCTTGGGGAGGAACAATGCGTATGCCGTTTATAACGGGAACGCTTCCGCGGCACACACGGTAACCAGCGCCAATCATGTGGCACACGGCGTTATCGGCCGGGATATATTCCCCGGCGATTCGGTTGAAATAAATCTGACCGTAACAGCTTCAATGGATTATATCATTCGCGTATCCGACGCCAACTATGCCACCGGTTCCTATACTGGAGGCCAATGGAGGGGTAGTATTTACAATGAATGTAACTGGGCGGATAACTGGGCGTATGCTTCGGACTTTGTTCTCAATAGCGATGTGTTTGTTGTTAAGCCCTATCAGCAGATAACGTTTGACGTGCTGGCAAACGACGAATTGCCACTCTCGTGTACCAATCCGATTGTTACTGTTACTCCGCCTGCCGCAGGCGCGGGAGTATTATCGGTGAGCGGTGCAAACGGCCAAATAGTAACCTACAAGGCGCCGGCCACTTATCCCGGCGGCGTTGTCGAGATAGACTATTCGGTAAATTGTTCTGCGACCAAACAAGGAAAAATATACATTTACGTGTTTGAAACAACAACCAACAACTTTAGCACATGTGTGGGCACGCAAATGACGGTAGCCGCCAAGGTACAGCCGGCGGGAACCACATTCATCTGGAGGGACGGGAAAGATAAGATCATTTCGACCGTCGGCCCGGGCACATTTATCCTGCGCAACGATACCACCTTCAAGCTAAGGCCACAGGCGCCGGCTCCTTACGATAACGTTACTTTCCCCGACTATACCCTTACCCTGCGTGCGATTAGCGGCAGCAGCGGAACACCGGTACTGCTGCGCTGGAAAAACGGGGCAAGCAACAGGGACTGGCACGACCCGAACAACTGGGTGGCGGTTACAGGTGGAGTCGAAGGCCCGGCAGGCCTCTACATCCCGTCTGCATGTACGGATGTGGACGTGCCGAGCGGCATTACCAGCGGATACCCAAGCCTGAACAAGCCGGGGACAGCCGTGCATGTATCGCTGAAAGACCGCACCATGCTGGGTAACACCCACCATCTTACCTACGATTCGGCTTCGGTGGAAGTAAATTTCAAAGCTTCCGAGCGCGACCGCTGGGTGATGTACTCAGCTCCCTTGCGGAGAACTTACTCGGGCGACTTCATGCTGCTTAACGCAGCAGGCAAGCCCATAATCAACCCCGGTCCGGCAGTGTATATGAATGCGTTCCAGATGAAAAACCCCGACGACCCCAGCAGCGTGGCAACGGCCAAAATGTTCACTCAGCCTTTCGGCTCAGCAGATGTTCCTCTGGGACTGGGACAAACGTTCAATGTATGGATTGACAAAGATATAGACACAAGTACGCCTTTCCGTTTTCCCAGTCGTTATGACCAATACGATTACTGGGTGCATGGCCTTTGGGGAGGAGATGCCGGAGATTCCACGTCTGTCGTACTCAACAGAACGAATGCCGTTGGCGCGATAGTAAGCAACCGCTTCATTGTGGAAGACAACGGGCTCGATCCGGATAAAAATGCTGATCAGTTCGAACTCAGGCCTTTCAGCCACCAGAATCTCCAGTACAACGGTTTCGAATTGATTATGTTGCCCAATCCGTTTGTGGCTTACCTGGATATGGCCGCGTTTTTGACGGCGAATACCGGTTTGCTAACCAGCGAATACAAGGTATGGTCGGGCACAGATGATGCGTTTGTTACTTACAAAGCTATTCCTGCAGCCGGATCAAACGGACAGGGCGCCTGGTGGTGGGTAGCCGACAGTTCGGATCCTCTTGATGCTCCGAGCGGAGCCAACCGGTATGTAGCGCCACTGCAATCGTTTATCGGGCGGATAATACCGGCTAATAACAATGTGGATGCCCGCTTCATGTATCAACAATCGACTATGACCACTACCGAGAATATCGGGGGCGCCAGCTATACGCTCAGGAGCGCCAAAGAAGCGGAGATACCTTCGGGCGTCATGTATATCAAGGCCGGTATCGGCAACGTAAGCAATACGACTGTTCTTGTCAATTATCCGGGTTCGTCCAACGCATATACCGAGGACGATGCGCTCAAGCTCTTCTACGATAATGCCGACAGCAAAGCCCAGGTATCGGTTTATACGCTCTCTTCGGATGCCATGCCGATGGCCATCAACCTGTCGGGCGATTTCAACGACGTTGAGATACCTGTCGGTATCCGTACCAACATAACCGGCGAAATACAGCTTAACTTCTCCGGCATAGCCACTTTCGGGCGCAAAGCTTACTTGCTGGACGGCGATAAGGAAATAGACCTCAGCCTTAATCCGACCTACAAGGCAACGCTCGCCGGAACCGGTTCGTCAGACTTCTATGAGATCAATAACCGTTTTGCATTAAAATTTGCAGCTACCGGCAATAGTATCGACGCTAACCGCGACAACAACAAAGGCTTAAGTATAAGAACCGACAAAGGCAAACTATACATCGACTCCGAAGAGTTGATAAAATCAGTCGATATTATGCTGGCTTCAGGCCTCAGTGTATTCCGAACCGAGCAGGAATCGCATTCTTATACGATAGATTTGGGATACGACCAGATCTATATTCTGAGGATAGTTCGCAATAACGAATTGATAACAAAAAAAATAATTACGAAATAGGATTATTAATATGAGTTTGAGATAATAGAAATTGTATCTCTTTTATCTCAAACTCGTATTAACAAAGAGGATATAACGATGAAAAAATTTAAATATATATTATTAGTATGCCTGTTGATAGGCACACATACAACAGTGGACGCTTCTGCCGGCGTTTTGAACGATGGCTGGGATTTGCCTTCCGCTCCATTGCCTTCCGCCCAATTACCTTCCGCCCAATTGCCTTCCGATGCTGCAATGGATAGGATTCAACAACTGACAGGGCAAAAAGACTTGCGGGACAAACCCGGTGGCGGGCCTGGAATAGGAGAGGTTGTAATTCCTGTTACAAGTTCAGGAGCAATCAACGTATTGATTATGTTATTGCTATACATAAGTGTTGTTCTTTTCAGGACAAGGAAAAACAAAAAACGTTTCATTGAACAAAGAAGAGAAGCGTAAAAATAACAGCAAAAGGCAGTCAAAAACTGCCTTTTGCCGTTATCAAACGGGAGTAATATGATTCCGGTATTTACATCCATACCTTGACGAAAACAAAGTTAATGCATGTGGATGGGATTGCTCAAGGACGAATCAAAAAGCATTATAGCCTTGGGCAAACGCATGAAAATGCTTGTAGAGTATAGCCTTAGCCTATTCGGACTTTTTTCATGGTTTGCCCTGACATATAGCCCACAAAAACCGAAAATTCTCCAAAAAATGTGTATATTTGCTCGTTGAACTAAAGTTTTACATTATAAAACCCGTTATTTATGGATTTCTTATTGGTAGTTATTGTTTTTGTGGTCATAGTATTGTTGATGATTTTCTTCTACTATGTTCCGTTTTTCCTTTGGATTAATGCCATTTCGGCAGGAGTAAGGATTTCTCTTATCCAATTGTTTTTAATGCGTATCCGCCGTGTGCCGCCACGTACTATTGTATATGCAATGATTGAGGCGCATAAAGCCGGTCTCAGGTCGATAACCCGCGACGAACTGGAAGCCCACTACCTGGCGGGCGGTCATGTCGAAAAAGTGGTGCACGCCCTTGTATCGGCCTCGAAAGCGAATATCGACTTGTCGTTCCAGATGGCAACAGCCATCGACCTGGCCGGACGCGACGTGCTCAATGCCGTGCAAATGTCGGTAAACCCGAAAGTGATTGACACTCCTCCGGTGGCTGCGGTGGCTAAAAACGGTATTCAGCTGATTGCCAAAGCCCGTGTAACCGTGCGTGCCAACATCAAGCAATTGGTGGGTGGAGCCGGTGAAGAAACCATTCTGGCCCGCGTTGGCGAAGGGATTGTATCGTCCATCGGTTCGTCCGAAAGCCACGAAAGAGTATTGGAAAATCCCGATTCTATTTCCAAACTGGTGCTTCGTAAAGGCCTTGACGCCGGAACAGCATTTGAAATACTTTCCATCGACATCGCCGACATAGACGTAGGTAAAAACATCGGGGCCGTGCTTCAGATGGATCAGGCACAAGCCGACAAGAACATCGCTCAAGCCCGCGCCGAAGAACGCCGCGCCATGGCCATCGCCCTCGAACAGGAAATGAAAGCCAAAGCACAGGAAGCCCGCGCCAAAGTGATAGAAGCCGAAGCCGAAGTGCCAAAAGCCATGGCCGAAGCTTTCCGCAACGGAAACCTGGGCATAATGGATTACTACAAAATGCAGAATATCAAAGCCGATACCGATATGAGGGATTCCATCGCCCGCCCGGCAGGACAGGGAGAGAAGACCGACTCGAAGAAGTAAAAAACTAGAACTGAAAGATTGGGGCGACCGTGACGGGTAGCCCTGATTTTTTTTGTGCGCCTGTCTGTCATACCTACCGCCCATCAAAATGACACTCAATTAAATCTTATTTTTTTAGTGGACATGTATGTATTCGATACGCCCCTACGGAATCTTGAACCTGAAACTTCAAACTGTTAATCCGCTTATCGTTTTAAAAAATAGGCGCTTAAGTGTTTAAAATACATATTCTGCACATTTTTAGAATTATCTTTCTGGTATTTTACCGAAATAGGTATTATCTTTGTTTACTGAAAGAACGTCAAAATAGTATCTGGTTGTAAAGAATTATTGATGGGTGAAATCATTCTGAAAGGATTATTAATCGGCTTTTTAACCTCCGCTCCAATGGGACCTATTGGGGTGCTGTGCGTGCAACGTACGTTGAACGAAGGACGTATGCATGGCTTGTTTACGGGTTTGGGAGCTTCTTTGTCGGATGTTCTTTTTGCAATCATCGCCGGTTTGGGTATGAGCTTTATCATAGATTTTGTTGAAGCGAATCAAAACCCGCTTTTCGTGCTGGGCAGCATGGTGCTTATGGGTTTGGGCTATGTGGTATCCCGCTCGAATCCCTCAAAAAAACTAAAAAAGCAGAACAGAAGAAGAGAGTCGGTCTGGAAAGATTTTGTATCGTCGTTTTTTCTGAATCTCAGCAATATCGGCATCCTCTTTCTCTATATCGCCTTGTTTGCCCAATTTCAGTTTATCGCTTCCGAGTATTCATTCTATGCTCACTTGGCAGGTATTTTTTGTATTGGTATAGGCGCTGCTATCTGGTGGCTTTTTATATCCTACATTGTAAATAAATTCAGAGAACGCTTCAATCTGCGTGGGCTTGTTTTGTTTAACCGGATACTGGGAATAGCGCTGGTGATTATTGGTATCGTTGGCTTCTGCAAAGGATTCCATCAATGGATGAGCTCGTTTATTTAAGCCACCCCACCCCCCGCAGGGAGGATTTAGAAGCCTCCCCTACGGGGAGGTTGGAGGGGCTATTATTATAAAATATAATTATGACTAACAATCAAGGACTGGACTTTAAATCCACGACTGACAAAAAATTGTTCATCGAGACTTATGGTTGCCAGATGAACGTGGCGGATAGCGAAGTTGTTGCTTCCGTAATGGAAATGGCCGGATATTCCATCATCGACAATCTGGATGGCGCCGATGCCGTGTTTATTAATACCTGTTCGGTGAGGGACAATGCCGAACAACGGGTTATCCAGCGTTTGGAGTACCTCAATGCCTTGAGGCGCAAAAAGAAGAAAAACCTGATAATCGGTATTTTGGGCTGTATGGCCGAAAGGGTGAAGGAAGAGCTTATCGAAAATCACCACGCCGATGTAGTTGTAGGTCCCGATGCCTACATGGATTTGCCCAACCTGGTGGGCGCCGCCGAAAAAGGCGAAAAAGCGATTAATGTACTCCTGTCGAAAACCGAAACATATAAGGATGTGATTCCGCTCAGGATAGGCGAAAATCACATATCGGGTTTTATCTCCATTATGCGCGGATGCGACAAAGTTTGCAGCTATTGCATAGTGCCCTACACCCGTGGACGGGAAAGGAGCCGCGATCACCGTAGCATATTGAACGAACTGAACGACCTCAAAAACAGAGGCTTCAGAGAAGTTACCCTGTTGGGGCAGAATGTGAATTCGTACCGCTTTAACGAGGATAACGGTTCGGTTACCAACTTTTCCGACTTGCTGAAAATGGTGGCCGAAGCCGCTCCCAACATGCGTATCCGCTTCACCACCTCTCATCCTACCGACATGACGGACGAAACCCTGGAAGTTATCGCAAAATACGACAACCTGTGTAAGTTTATTCATTTGCCGGTGCAATCGGGAAGTTCCCGGATGCTGGACATTATGAAGCGCAAATACGACAGGGAATGGTATCTCGACCGCATTGCAGCCATCAAGCGAATTATACCCGGATGCGGACTATCGACCGACATCATGTGCGGTTTCCACTCCGAAACCGAAGAAGATCATCAGGAAACCTTGTCGTTGATGCAAGCCGCCGGTTTCGATTCGGCTTTCATGTTCAAATATTCGGAACGCCCCGGCACCTATGCCTCTAAAAAACTGGTGGATAATGTGCCGGAGGATGTAAAAATCAGGCGGTTGCAGGAAATTATCAATTTGCAGAACGAACTGTCCCTCAAAAACAACCAAAGCGATACAGGCAAAGTATTTGAGGTGCTGGTCGAAGGTTTTTCCAAGCGGTCGAAGGAGCAACTTTTTGGTCGCTCGTCTCAAAATAAAGTAATTATTTTCGATAAGGCGAACCATAGGGTAGGTGAGTTTGTTTTAGTTAAAGTAACAGGCAGTACATCTGCCACTCTTTTGGGCGAAAGCCTTTAAAAACGAACTAAATTATGTTAAAATTGCACACTTCCGGTATTTGTGTGTAATTAAAGTAGTACATTGCAACTGAATTAAAGTAATAATTTAAAAATTCAACAACATGAGCAAGACTGGTTCCAATTTATTATTTTTGGCAATAGGCGCTGCAATAGGCGTAGCCGTAGGGTATGTGGCCGCTTCCGATAAGAAAGAAGAATGGTTGAAAGACATTAGCAATCTTGTAGGTAAAGTGAAATCGAATGTGAAGGATGCTGTAAATAAAGGCAGAGAACAGGCTGAAACCTTGAACAATAACGTAAATACAGATGCAAAAGGATAATCAAATCGACAACGATTTACAATCTTATTTTGAACAAATCAAGGCTGATTTATCAAACTATATACTCAAAAGAATAGAACTGCTTAAATTACAGTCGTACGAAAAAATCGCTGTATCGGGTTCCTATATAGCCTATAGTTTGATAATTCTTGTGTTGATTTTCAATATCTTTTTTCTATTTCTGCTGGCTCTTGGCTTTTTTCTGGGCGAATACCTCCACAGTTACGCTTTGGGATTCGGCGTCCTTGTTTTGGTGTCGCTCGTAGTTCTGCCTATATATGCCTTGAACGCCAAGCGATTCAGACGATTTATAGCCAATAAAGTTATATCTGTAATCAGAAAAATAGAGAAAGATGAAGAATAAATTATCAGCATTGGAAGAATTAAGAGCCGAAAAGACGCGGCTTCGGGAAGAATGCAACAGTATAGAATCGCGGATAGGGAAAAATATATACTATGTAAAAAATAATTTTGCTTCTCTCTTGGTTTCCTCCGTATTCAATACGGCCAGGAAGTCTATTGCCTCTTTATTTGGTATATCCTCGTCTTCCACATCATTGGTCAGCAATTCAATACTCTCTTCTTTCCCCTCGGTTTGGAATATTGCACGGCCATTTGTTATGGGTTGGATAACAAAACGAATCACCTCTTTTTTGTTCAGAAAGAAGAAATAAATTAACGTATAAATAGCCCTTATTTGCTGCAAGAGTTTGTAGTGTTTATTGCACAACCTCAGGACATAACCGTTAGATTAAGGCTGAAAGCCTTTAAGCCTTACCTAACGGCTATCAAAATGACACTCAATTAAACCTTAAATTTTTTTAGTGGACATGTGTGTATCGAATACGCCCGCATTTGTGTAGGTGTGTTATTTTATCGTCGCAACCCATTCGCGGCAACGGGCGTATGCCATACGCCCCTACGATAAATACGGATACCTCCCCCTGATTTCCACCTAGTTCTATTTACAAAACTACCTCAGTAGCAATAGATTATAACGGGGTAATTCAACCTCTTATGTAACAAAAACGTAAACTACAGAAAATCAATGCTATTCTTGTTACTCTATTTAAGGTTACAGTTCGCTGTTCGGGGACTCATTACCTCATTCATTTCACACCAAATTTTAGCAATATGAAAATGTGTGGAGAATGAGGTAATGAGGTCGGGCTATTTATTATAACATACTGCTACTGAGGTAGTTTTTTTAATAGAATTAGGTAAAAATCAGGTTGCAATAAATTCAGACGTGGCGCGCCATGTCTCTACTGAAAGGTTCTGCAATGCTTGGGAGATTGGCTAAGGCCGATTTACGCTCCGCTCCCATTGCGGGTCGTAGCCCGCAAGGATGTAATTTGCTAATTCTCATTCTTCCACAATTGTAAAATCCAATTGCTTCCGCTCCAGATTTGCTTTCACTACTTTAATGTTTATCTTGTCGCCCAACTGGTATATTTTCTTTGTCCGGCGACCTCTCAGGCAATAGTTCTTTTCGTCAAATTCGTAAAAATCATCGTCCAGTTCCCGCATCGGAACCATTCCTTCGCAGTTGGTTTCGGTGATTTCGGCATACAATCCCCATTCGGTAATGCCCGATATAACTGCGGCGAATGTACGCCCTATCTTGTCGGACATAAACTCAACCTGTTTGTATTTGATGGATGCCCTTTCGGCATTGGCAGCCAATTGTTCCATATCCGAACTGTGCTTGCACTCGTTTTCCAGTTCGTCTTTGTTTACGCTGCGTTCTCCCTCCATGTAGCGGGCAAGCAGGCGATGCACCATCATATCGGGGTAGCGCCGGATGGGCGATGTGAAGTGCGTGTAGTACTCAAAAGCCAGACCATAATGCCCAATATTGCTGGTGGTATAAACCGCTTTGGCCATGGCGCGGATGGCAATGGTGGATATTAGAGCCTCTTCGGGCTTGTCGTGTACATTGTTTAATAAGGAGTTGATGGACTGAGATACCGTTGTTTTGCTTCCGGTTGTTTTAATTTTATAGCCAAAGAGGCGTATAAATTGCGAAAGGTTCTCCATCTTATCGGGGTTCGGTAAATCGTGAACACGGTAAACAAAGGCTTTCGCTTTTTTATTCCGGGCAACCTTTCCAACCGATTCGGCTACTGTTTTGTTGGCCAGCAACATAAATTCCTCCACCAGCTTGTTCGAGTCTTTGGATTCCTTCACATAAACGCTGATTGGCTTGCCGTTTTCGTCTATTTCAAACCGCACTTCTTCCCGCTCAAAAGCGATGGATCCGTGTTCAAACCGCTTGGTGCGAAGTTTCTTTGCCAGTTGGTCGAGTTTCAATACTTCGTTCTTGAAATCGCCCTCGCCGGTTTCTATTATTTGTTGAGCCTCTTCGTATGTAAACCGCCTGTCGGATTTAATGACGGTTCTTCCTATGCGGTATTTTTTCACTTCGGCATTGTCGTCCATCACAAAAATGGCCGAGAAACACAGTTTTTCTTCGTTGGGGCGCAACGAGCACAAGCCGTTGCTCAGCCGTTCGGGAAGCATGGGTATAGTTCTGTCAACCAAGTAAATGGATGTGGCGCGATCTTCGGCTTCGACATCAATAATGCCGCCTTTTTTCACATAATGCGTAACGTCGGCTATATGCACACCCACTTCCCAAAGTCCGTCATCCAATTTTTTCAGGGAGAGGGCGTCGTCAAAGTCTTTTGCATCGCGCGGGTCGATGGTGAATGTAACAGTCTGACGAAAATCTTCCCGTTTCGCTATTTCTTCTTTGCCGATAACATCCGATATTTTGTCCGCTTCGGCTTCTACGTTTTCGGGATATTTGTACGGCAATCCAAATTCGGCCAGAATGGCGTGCATCTCGGCATTATTCGATCCGGCTTTTCCCAGAATATCAATGACTTTGCCGATAGGATTTTTGGCTTTTTTAGGCCATTCTACAATTTCTACAAATGCTTTATCGCCCGTAACGCCACCATTCAGGCTTTCGGCGGGGATAAAGATGTCGTTGGCCAGTATTTTACTGTCCATAATCAGGAAAGCGAAGTACTTCTGTACATCCAGCGTCCCGACGAAGCGCGTTTGTCTCCGTTCCAATATTTCGATTACTTCGCCTTCCGGTTCTTTTCCTTTCCGGTTGGCCAGCATCTGAATACGGACTTTATCGCCATTCATGGCATGTGCCGAATTCCGTTCGGCGATAAACACATTCTCGGAGTTATCCTCGGGAATAAAGAAGTTTTTGCCCGAGCTTCTCCGCTCGAACCGTCCGTCTAAAAGTGTTCCCCGTGTATTCGACCTGTATTTGCCGGATGAAATTTCGAGTATAAAGCGCTCTTCTTTCAGGTTTTCGAGTGTGGACTTAACCGATAGCCGTTCGGCCTCGGTCTTTAGCCCCAAATCGGAGGATACCTGTTTGTAATTAAAAACCTTTTGCGTATTCCTGTTAAAGAAGTTCAGAATAGAGGAAACGATATTTGATTTCGTTTTTTTTCGTGATGTTTTTTGTGGAATTTTTTGTTTTCCCATAATTATAATATTTTCAATGCAAAGATAATGTTTTTAGCCACTTTTTCAGTTATTTTGCTGTGTCATTTATATTTCGTTTACCGATGAGGATATTAATAACCGGAGCAAGCGGTTTTATAGGGAGTTTTTTGGTCGAGAAAGCCTTGAATGAAGGCTTTGAAACCTGGGCTGGAATCAGAAAAACCAGTAGTCGCGGATATTTGAAAGATTCCCGCATCCATTTTGTTGACTTTAATTTTGCCGATAAGGAAAAACTAAAGGAACAAATCGACAGTTTTTCGGCAACGACCGGAAAGTTCGATTATATTGTTCACAACGCCGGAATAACAAAAAGCCTGAACATCAAAGATTTTGATACGGTCAACTTCCTCAATACGAAGAATTTTGTGGAGGCTTTGATGGAGACCAATAACATCCCCCAAAAATTTCTCCTGATGAGCAGTCTGAGTGCGTATGGGGTGGGGGATGAGAAAAATTATACGCCTTTTGGCCTGAGCGATACACCGAATCCAAACACGGCCTACGGAAAAAGTAAGCTGAAAGCCGAGCAATTTCTACAGTCGCTACCGGGTTTTCCCTACATGATTCTGCGACCGACCGGCGTGTATGGGCCTCGCGAAAAAGATTATTACCTGATGCTTAAAACCGTTAAGGCCGGACTGGATGTTGGCGCCGGATTCCGTCCGCAGCATCTGACTTTTATATATGTGAAGGATTTGGTTGACGCTGCCTTCCTCGCCTTGAAAAGCCCGTTGACAAACAAGGCCTATTTTGTGGCTGACGGAGATGTATATACCGACAAGGAATATACGCAGCTGATTAAAAAGGTATTAGGTAAAAAACGGGCGCTGAATATTAAAATACCGCTCTGGCTGCTGAAAATCGTTTCAGTAATGTCCGAAAGCTTCTCGAAACTGACCAAAAAGCCCTTGACACTCAATCGCGACAAATACAAAATAATGCGTCAACGCAATTGGGAATGCGATACCACCCCGCTGATAAAAGACCTGGGATTTTCGCCCAAATACACTCTTTTTGATGGATTGACGGAATCGGTGGATTGGTATCGGCGGAATGGGTGGTTGTGAGGATGAGGGAAATAACTACGCAATAGTCTTGTATATCAGATGTATATGTTTTTTACTTTTTCAACCATAAAGTTTTCGATCTCTTTGGCAGTAATAGTATATTTCGGCTCCAATTGATCGAAAGAGGAATCATCTTTGAATCTATCGGAGTTGACTAACATGCCTAACAGGTTTTTGCTCTTCAAATTATGTCCTGAATATTTAAGGGCATTATTTATAATACATTTTATCTCCTCGGGCTGTTTCTCGTTCAATATACAATACAGGTCATAATAATCCCGAAACAGGGTTCTTCGCATCATTGTTTCCATTTTCAGGGATGCAATAGTGTCAACATCAGCCAAAATCAGGTTGTTGAGATACGGGACGGTTTTTATTATTGGGCTTCTTTTTTCGGGAGCATAGAACGACAATTTCACTCCTCCATCAATGAAGATTTCAATATGGTTAAATTCCAATATGTTCAGCGATTCAATCTTATAAAGGCTTTCCAGTTCTTTCTGAATAGAGGATATGTCAATGTCCATTTTCTCCGCTTTACGACTTTGCCAGCGCATAAAGTCGAGGTCCTCGCTCAGGCGATGCTTTATTTGCAAAGATAATGCTGTGCCTCCAACAAGGATATAGGGCTTAATTGAATCCATTTTCGATATAGATTCAATGACTTTTTTTGTTTTTTCAACCAGCGCTTTATACATAATTGGCAGCTATTTTATTAAAATGCCTGGTTTCCATTGATTTCAGGTATTGCAATGGCTTCTTGACATCGAAATACAAAAGGGCAAAGCACAAATTCATGGAAATTAAATAATCTCCTTGCGGCACAAGTTCGTCAAGCCAAACTCTCTTTACTTGTTTTTTCGGGTAAATATCGAACAGTAGTCCGGTATCATCCAAATCCAAATGGATGAGGGTGTATTTAATTAAATCTTTATCGGATAAATGATGACACGATTGCTTATCAAAAGACCAAAAAGCATGGGCTTTGTGGAGCTTTTGTTCTAAATAGCGCTTTATGTCATTTTTCGATTTCATCGTTCAAAGATACAAAACTATTTGATTTGACGGCTATGCCCTTACAACTTTGAACCTATTTCACCGTAAATTTCACCGAGGCCGTATTTCCGTCTTCGTCCACTACAGTTAATTTGTGCTCGCCTTTGGATGGGTGGGCTGTTTTTTTGTGAAAATGCTGTGTCTCTCCGATATAGCTGTTGTCTAAATGCCAGAAAATCCGTTTCTGCGAAAGGCGGTATGCCAGTTCAAAAACAAGTTCGCCTTCCGAGCCGTCGAGTTGCTTGGGTAAAGATATGACAGCTCCCGAAAAGGGGTAGATAAACTCCATTATCTTGTCTTGTCCGTTCCCCATGCATTCGGGCGAATAGGGCGGCAGCGATATGTAATCAGGATGTTGGTCTCTGTAATACAGTTCCCAGGATGCGGGCAAAACAAACCACGGGGTATGGACAATTCCGCGCGCACCGGCACAATCGTCGTAAACCTGATACTTTAAATCCTCCGATAGATTGACGGCAATGTGGTAGGGACAGGCGGTTGCATCCAATCCCTTCCGGCAAACAAGCGTTGTATCCGCCGATGCATCGGGGCAATTATAGCCTTTCAGGAAACCGCTTTCGCGACAGGTTTCCACCTTTACCAAATCGCCGGTCGGAACTCCAAACCAGCGCGAAGAGGGCAGGTAATTGAAAATATCGAACATCACCATCCCGGCTGTGCGGGATCCGGTCAGTCCGGGACGACCCTCCCCATCGGAATTTCCTACCCATACCCCAACGGCGTATCGGGGCGAAATGCCCACTGCCCAGCCATCGCGAAAGCCGAAACTCGTCCCTGTTTTCCAGGCTATTTTTTGTATGGATGGGATGGAACGCCAATCCAGCTCTTCGGGGCGATTTACGTTGGTCAGGGCTTCAAAAGTCTGCCAGATTGCTCCGGCAGAGAACAGAGGTTTGGAATGTGCTTCCTCCGGTTCGTCGTCCTCGTCCCTTTCGACATATAAATAAGATACGGGAGGATGTTGCAGGTAGGAGCCGGTGGACAGGTAATCGTTAAGCGTTTGTCCCATACCGGCATACATGCAGGTGATGTCCCACAATTTACCTTCCGCGCCGCCCAGAATAAGCGAAAGCCCGTAGTTATCGGCAGAACGCGTGATGGTAGTCATCCCTGCATTGATAAGCAAATTGCGGAATTTGGGTATCCCGTATTTTCGGAGGGAAACCACAAAAGGCACATTCAACGAGCGAGCCAATGCCTGTGAAGCAGGTACAGCCCCATCGTATTGCAAGCTGAAATTCTTGGGGCTGAACCCGTTTATATTTACCGGAATATCGGGCAATAGCTGATTGGGGAGCAGTACCCCGTCCTGCAACATGGCGCAATACAAAAAAGGCTTTAATATACTTCCCGTGCTGCGGGGCGATTGCAATATATCCACCTGATTGGCCGAGATGCTTTTCTCGAAATGTACGTTTCCGCAGTAAGCAACCACTTCATTTGTCTCCAGATCTATCACCATGGAGGCAATATTATTCACGCCATTCTGGGCAAATCCGGCATTCCACCGGTTCAAAATGCTCTCCACCTGAAGCTGGCGTTGCTTGTCGATGGTTGAACGCACTTGCTGTCCCGTTTTCTCGAGATAGATTCGGGTAACCAAGTGTGGCGCTATTTGCGGCAGGGGATAGGGTTGATTGGGCAGCGGTTCGTCCAGCGCCAGTTCGTAGCCGGTTTTATCCAGTATGTTTTTCTTATAAAGCCTTTCGAGCAGGCGGTTTCTCTTATCCAGTAACTTATCGCGGTTTCGGCCAAAGTGCATCATGGAGGGCGAGTTGGGAAGAACAGCCAAAGTAGCGGCTTCGGCCCACGAAAGCGTTGATATATCGTGCCCAAAATACCGCCACGATGCGGCGGCCACGCCTACTACATTGGCGCCCATGGGTGCATGGGAAGCATATAAATGAAGGATTTCGTCCTTGGAACAGGAAAACTCGAGGCGGGTCGCCCATATCATTTCGATTAGCTTTTCGGCGAAGGTACGTTTTTCTTTTCGGGCCAGGCGAACGGTTTGCATGGTAATGGTACTGGCTCCGCTGACCACCCGTTTATTCGACAGATTCTGTTGTATCGCGCGGGCGACAGAAACAGGATTCACACCCCAGTGGTATCGGAAATACTGGTCTTCAAACTCAATCAGGCATGTTTTGTAGTTGTCGGGGAGGGAGTCCACCGATGGAAAACGCCACTGCTGGTCGGTTGCCAGGCGGGCGCCAATCAGCTCGCCGCGCCTGTCGGTAACAACCGTGCTGTAAGGTACATCGAAGAGGGTGGAGGGCAGGCAAAAAACATACCACACCAACAACACGAACAGGACAGGAATCCCCATCCGGTACTTCCTCTTGCTGTTTTTGTACTTTTCGAGTAAACGAATCGCCTGTTGTTTTATGCTGTCTCTCATGCTGTTTTGCACCATCGGTAGCCATCCGGCTATTTACCGTAAATATCTTGTATGACCAATCCGGCCAAGGTGAAGCCAAATATGGCCGTGGTATGTGCCAGGGCGCCGTTTATCTGGGCTTTCATGCTGCACCATTCGTGGTTGACTAAGCTGGGGTCTCCGGGACCTGCTTCGGCTCGGGGGCAAAGGCATTTTTCGGTTCCGCAGGACGAACTCCGGCCTTTGTTCTCCAACACTTCTTCGCTGTAAACACACAAGAATTTTTTCGAGGGCATTCCATTCTTCTTCAACCGCCGCCTCAATGCCGCTCCAAGCGGGCAGCCCTTTACTTTCCAAAACTCATCGACACGGATTTTGGAAGAATCCAGCTTGAGAGCTGCGCCCATCGACGAGAAAAAGACCGAATTGGTTTTGGTGGCCTCCTGAATCAGGAACATTTTGTTTTCGAGGCTATCAATGGCATCTATAATATAGTCGTAGCTGTCCAGCTGAAAAAAATCGCTCGTCCCTCTGCTGTATATCATCTGAAGCGCATTTATTTCGGCTGTCGGGTTGATGTCCAATAGCCGTTCTTTCAGCGCGTCCACTTTTACTTTTCCCACCGTTTTGGTCGTAGCCATCAACTGCCGGTTGATATTGGTTACGCATATTCTGTCGGAATCCACAATCGTGAGATACCGGATACCCGAACGCACCAAACTTTCGGCGCACCAGCTCCCCACGCCGCCCACGCCGAATATAATGACCCGTGCACCGGCTATTGTTTCCATCAACTCGTCGCCCAGCAGCAACTCGGTTCGTTTAAATATACCTTTTTCTATTCCCATTACTCTTTTTTGAATACGAATACAAAAGTACAATTTTTGAGAACATCCCCGAAATGTGTGAGGAGTAAATATCCAATGGGAATAATGTAGGGTCGTAGCATGCCACGTCTCTACATTATATTGTCCGTTATTTTTATTGAAAGACGTACGAGGATAAAACGGGGCTCTTTTTGGCGTAGGTTTTATCGTTGGCGTAGATGAAAAGAATAGTGCCGCCTTTTATTGTATCAATCACTTTCTGGCACATCGCCTGGGGAATGGCCGGGCAGCCAAGGCTTCGTCCGAGCCGTCCGGATGAGGCAATGACAGAGGGGTTGGAATAGGACGCGCCATGTATGACTATCGCCCGTTCTTTTGCCTTGTCGTTAACGCCCCTTTCCAGGCCGTCGAGGATGAGGGAATAGCCGTTTTTCCCTTGGTAGGTATTTTCGGTTACGTAAAAGCCAAGCGAGCTTTTGTACGATCCGTTTTGGTTGGAAAATGAGGTGGCATAGTTTTCGCCGCTGTTCTTCCCATGCGAAACAAGCGATGAATAAAGCAGCCGCTTTTGTTTCATATCCAAAATATAGAGGCGTTCTTTGGTCGATGGTTTCGAGAAATCAATCAACGAAAGAATATCCTTGTTTTTGGCATCTATTTTATTGTAGCCCAAGATGGCTTGCTCAAAGGCCGCATAATTTATCACATGCTGCAAATGCATCTCGGTATAGAGGTTATAACACGTTGATACAGCCGGAACCAAAGGCGCTGTCTCCTTATTGGAAGAGTAGCCAAAGGGAACTAAAAGGAGGAAAAGAAATATAAAAAATCGGCGCATAGAAAATTACAAATCGTACAAAGGTATATTTTTTTAGTCAAAAACAAAAATAACCGAACGGTCTGTCGGCGCCCGGTCGTATATAAATTTTGAGTGCGAGGTGGCATTTCTCACACACATGTGCGAGCGTGGAGTGGTGCCGAGCGAGGCGCTAAACTCTATCATTTCGGTGCGGGGAACATTCACCGGAATGCCGTGTATATATGCGCCATTGGTGAAACGGCTGGCCCATGGAGCAAAACCGCCTGTTTCTACCGAACCGTCTTTCAGGAAAACCATTTTGGATTTTTTCTCCTGAACAACAAAAAGTCCGACAGGTGTTTCCTGTGCATACGGTGGCTTGTGCATACCCGTAGTAGCCGGATTCATACTTCGTACAAACCAGATAGAATCGAGCTTTTCGAGGCTTGCAATATTCTGATTGACCCGATCGACAAAAATCGCGTTTTTGAAAATAACCGTATCGCTCAATGTTTTAATGTATTTCTTTGGCACCAGCCATTTTCCACTAAAATTGGTGTTTTCTATCTGAACAAAATCCGAGCTATCGTTGCTGCTTATGATTTTGACCAGGGAGCCATCCCTCCCATAACGTTCGGCAACAAGCGAATCGTTGAGCAGGAACATCGGAATTGATTGATAGCGCTCTACGCCCAATGTGTCGGCAACACGGTCATATACATTTCTGATAAACGTTCTGACAAGCGGAGCCTCTCCGTTCAGGTTTTTATAATTTCGCAAAATACCCCACTTGGCAGGTTTAAGTTGAATAGAATCAAGGAAAAACAAGCGTTCCTGTATTTTAGTCCACTGAAACTCCCGTGTCGTATCTTTGTACGGATACACATCTTCCAGTAGATGCTGTTCGTACGTCAATTCTTTTTCTATCTTAATATCGTCAATAGTCAGGAGTATTTCTGGCGCCAGGCTTTCGACGCCAATGGATAAGGAATCGGGAACATATTGCTCGGGAACCGTTTCTTTTTGTGTGTTTTGAGTGCAAGAGCTGAATATTAAAAGACTAAAAAATAAGCATCGGGTAGCTACTTTCATGGTATAACTATCGGTTTGTTTACTACATGTTGATTTTAGACCTGCAAATATACCACCTTAAAATCAATAATTGAATCATATTAAACGATTTAACAAAAAACGGGCGATTATTTTAGTCTGTTTTGAAACAAAATCTTGTTATATCATTACACCCGCATAATATTGTAACCGATTCGTAACAAATCTGTTTTCGCATCGTAATGTAATAGATAGACCTTTGCGAAAGCAAAATTGATGATGATCGAAACAAGAAATATCAACTTCTATTACAGCGATTTCCATGCTTTGAAAAATATCAATGTGGAAATGCAGGCGAATACGGTTACCGCACTTATCGGACCTTCCGGTTGTGGAAAATCGACCTTCTTGCGCCTCTTCAACCGGATGAACGATTTGATTGACGACACCCGCCTGACCGGTGAATGCCTGATTGACGGACAAAACATATATCATAAATCGGTTCAGGTGGACGAACTGCGAAAAAAAGTGGGAATGGTGTTCCAAAAACCCAATCCATTTCCAAAATCCATTTTTGAGAATGTGGCTTACGGACTGCGGGTGAACGACATAGGCAACAAGTCGTTTATTGCGCAACGGGTAGAAGAATCGTTGCAGGCCGCCGCCCTTTGGGACGAGGTGAAAGACAAGCTGAAAAAATCGGCATTCGAGCTTTCGGGCGGACAGCAGCAGCGTCTTTGCATTGCCCGCGCCTTGGCGATTTCGCCCTCCATTTTGTTAATGGACGAACCGGCTTCGGCGCTCGACCCGATTTCGACATCCAAAATAGAGGAGCTAATCTATTCGCTCAAAACGAAATACACCATCGTCATCGTAACGCATAACATGCAACAGGCAGCCCGTGTGAGCGACAAGACCGGTTTTTTTATGTTGGGAGAATTGGTTGAATTCAATGATACAAAAAAGATGTTCTTAAATCCCGAAAAGGAACAGACACAGAATTATATAACCGGGCGATTTGGATAATATTGAATTTATGAAACATACCGAAACAGAATTACATGCGCTTAAAGAAGAGCTGAGCCAAATGTGGAAATTAGTGCTTTCTCAACTCGAAAAAGCCAAACAGTCGTTCCTGACCGGCGACATTGAAATGGCATGTGAAATTGCCAGCCGCGAAAAAATGGTCGATGCCTTCGAGTTGAGGATTGACAGCGATTGCGAAAACTACATCGCCTTATACAATCCTGTGGCGGTGGACTTGCGACTGGTTTTGTCGTTAATCAAAATAAGCATCACCCTCGAACGTATCGGCGACTTTGCCGAAAGCATTGCCCGCCATGTCATCGACGGAGAATGCAAGCAATTAGACCCACAGTTGGTGGAAGAGTTGCAGATGGAAAAAATGTTCGACACACTTATCAGTATGTTGTCCGACAGTTTCGTCGCCCTTGAATCGGAAAACACCAAAATATCGGGGAAAATCCTGGCCAAAGACAACGAAATTGATGTGCTCTACTTCGATTCGCTGAATATTCTGACGAACTACCTGCAACAGAATCCGGCCTTCATTCGCTGTGGGCTGAGAACCTTTCTGCTTATCCGCAAGCTCGAACGCATTGGCGACCATTGCAGCAACATCGTAGAAGAAATTGTTTTTTACGTGGATGCCAAAGTTTTGAAACACCGTGGAAAAATTTGATTATCTTTGCTTTATGAATATAAGTAAAAATGTTCCACAAAAAATCCTTGTTGTAGATGACGAAGCCGTCATTTGCGAAGTGCTTGAGTTCAATCTGGCCAACGAAGGATTTGATATTACCTGCGCCCATTCGGCAGAGGAGGCCTTGGAAAAACTCAGTCCCGATTATTCTCTTATCCTTTTGGATGTGATGATGGGCGGAATGTCGGGGTACAAGCTGGCTGAAAAACTGCGGCAGAAAAAGAATCAGATTCCCATTATTTTCTTGACGGCTAAGGATACCGAAAACGATATGCTGACCGGCTTTTCGGTTGGCGGAGACGATTATATATCCAAACCCTTTTCGATAAAAGAGGTTATCGTCCGCGTGAAAGCCGTCTTAAAAAGATACGACAATTCGGAAGGTAAATCGAGCCGCAAACTTATTTTTGACGACCTGGTCATCGACCTCGAATCGAAAGAGTTGACCATCGGGGCCGACAAAATTTTGCTGACAAAAACCGAATTTGAATTAATCGTACTCCTGGCCGAGAACCCCGAAAGAATATATTCGCGCGAAGAAATTATCGACCGCGTCTGGCGTGAAACGTCTTATATTACCGAACGAACAGTTGATGTGCATATTACCCGTTTGCGTAAAAAATTGGGGGAACACGCTTCCCTGATTTCCAACCGCGCCGGTTTTGGTTACCGTTTTACTATTCCAAAGACATGAAAACAAGTTACAAACAAAAATTATTCCTGTACTTTGTTGTTATTTTCGCGTTGTTTACCATTGGCATTCTCTTATTTGAACAATCGCGCGAGAGGGAACACAAAACAGAAGCATTGGAAGAGAAATTAGACGCTTTTGCCGATATTGTTCATGTAGCATTGAAGCAACAATCTAATCAGCAACAAGTTATCGACAGCTTAAAATCGCTGCTCCCCGAAAATATCCGCTTGACGGTGATTGACCGGCAAGGCCATGTGTTGTACGATAACGAGATTAAAGAAATTTCCCAAATGGGAAATCACGCGCAACGTCCCGAAATGAAAAACGCCCGTGAAAAAGGAAAAGGATACGATATTCGCGTTTCCTCATCCAATAATAAAGAGTATTTGTATTATGCCAAACGCTTCAACGACAATTATATACGTGTGGCGCTACCTTACGATATTCAGGTACGGCACTTTTTGAAACCGGACAATCTTTTCCTCTATTTTATTATCATCTTCTTTGTGGTTATGCTGGCTCTTATCAACTGGGTAGCCGGCCGGTTCAGTAAGTCCATCAAGCAACTCCGCGATTTTACTTACTTAATTGAAAATGGCGATTGGCGATTGGAGAATGAAAACAATTTTCAGCCCTCAACGCTCAAGGCTCAATTCCCCAAAGACGAATTGGGTGAGATAAGCGAAAAAATTGCGGAAAATTACCTGCAATTAAAGGAAAGTGAAAAAGAAATAGCGCTCGAACGCGAAAAATTACTGCAACATGTTCACAGCTCGGAAGAAGGCTTGTGCTTTTTCTCTGCCGATAAATCCGTTGAATTTTATAATGGATTGTTTATCCAGTACCTGAACACCATAACCGACGAAGCGGACAGCAATCCCCCAAGTGTATTTACGGATATTTCGTTCGAAAAAATCACCGCTTTCATTGCCAACAGGGAAAAAGCGGATACCTACTTCGAGGCTCAAATAAATAAACAGGGGCGGGATTTTGTTGTCAGAGTGAATATTTTTGAGGATAACAGCTTTGAAATCATCATTAACGATATTACCAAACAGGAGAAAACGCGCCGCATGAAGCAGGAAATGACGGGAAATATCACCCACGAACTGCGTACGCCTGTAACCGGCATCCGCGGTTGCCTGGAAACCATTATAGAACATCCATTAACTCCCGAAAAAAAGCAATATTTCATAGAACGCGCCTACAATCAGGTATTGGTACTTTCGGAGTTGATACAGGATATGAGCCTGATTACCAAAATAGAAGAAGCGCCTCAATCCTTCAACCTGGAAGCGGTTGATGTGGAAAAATTGCTCGAAAACTTAAAAAACGACATGGAAATCTTTCTTCGGGATAAAAATATCCAAATGGAATGGAATCTGGACGGGGAGGTTATTGTAAGAGGCAACCGGAATTTACTTTATTCCATTTTCAGGAACCTGACCGACAATGTTATCCGTTATGCCGGGCCGGATGTAAGTATCGCTATCAAAAAATACAATGAAGATAAAGATTTCTACTATTTTTCGTACTCCGATACCGGAACCGGCATCCCCGAAGAACAACATCTGAACCGTTTATTCGAACGTTTTTACCGCATCAACGAGGGCCGGACAAGAGACACAGGCGGCTCAGGCTTAGGATTATCCATCGTAAAAAACGCCATTGCCTTCCACAAGGGGACGATTGTCGCCAAAAACAAAGCCGGTGGCGGATTGGAATTTTTATTCAGCCTGAGAAAGTAATAAACAATCGGGGGGAAACCGCAGGGCAAACGTATGAAAAAAGTCCGAACAAGCTAAGGCTGAAAGCCTTTGATAACCCAGCCCAACGCAGCGCGTTGGGAAAGAGAGCCAATGTGTTGATGTGCTGATATGCTAATGTGTTGATGGCGCAAAGCGACAACAATTTCATTATTCATATCAGCACATCAACACATCATTTTGCGCCCTGCAAAGGGCAATATCTCACTATGCTGGGCTTACAGCTGGGGTGGCATAAATCGGGGTATCTTCATAAAAAAAGTACCATCCTTAAAAATATGTTGACTTTAAATAGCTTACAGTCAATTAAAAAATCAAAGAATCAAAGAATCCCGTCAGGGATTACCGCTCGGTAGAAAACAGTATGATGCCGAATTATCCCGCATTCCGCAGGAATGCATCCAGAAATAGCCAACAGGATACATTCCTACGGAATGAAAGCAGCGGCTTTGTAGCTTTGTGCTTTTGCGTATCTTTGTAAAAGTATAAATAAAATAATGGTTATATGGTGTTTCTTTTTTCATTGCTAAAAGAGTAAGTGGATGGTATTTATTTTTTCAATAAATGCCGATTGGCGCCACCCCACCTGAAAGAGGCAACATATCAAGGCAAACGCATGAAAAATTTTACTGCTTATGCCTTTCGGTAAAGTTGCTGATATGAGCTGAAGATTCCTCCCTTTGGTCGGAATGACGGTCTTCTTTTTTGGAGAGGGGATGAGGAAGCGGTGGCTTTGCCGCCGCTTCCTCATCCCTTAAACCGCCAATAGGCGAGTCATTCCGACTAAAGGGAGGAATCTCATCCGTAACAATGGTTCTAAAATTTAGTAGCTTTGCCCTGAGGGGGAAACTGCCCTTGAGTAGTTGGCAGTTATGAAAATTGGTATGCAACCCAAACAATTATGTTAAAATACCGCAATCCTTTTAAATTTTATTTTATCTTTGCGACAGTTTTCATGCACTTTAGGTTTTAAGGTCACTATTAAGTATAAATATTGATAAACTTCTATGAAGAATAATTTATTCGAAAGATTCCTTCCAAAAGAAAACAGGTTCTTTTTGTTGCTCAAAGAAATGGCTGATGCTATACTGAATGCGTCAGAGTTGATGATTGATTGCGTACAGTCCACTAATCACCAGGAGGTTGTAGCTATCTACAAAAAAATCAAGGATCAGGAACTCCTGTGCGATAGTTTGCAAAACAAAATATTCGAAGAGTTGAATGCCTGTTTCATTACCCCTTTCGACAGGGAAGACATCAATCAACTGTCGGGCAATATAGATAATGTTGCCGATTATATCAACAGCTGCGCCAAGCGCATTATGCTGTATAACCCGAAAGCAATGCCCGAAAGCGCCCTGATACTGGCTCATTTGGTGAAACGTTCGGCCGAGGGCCTCACCAAAGCAATTGGCGAGCTCGACGGATTAAAGAAGAATCCGACAGAAATAACGGAATATTGCCGACAGCTAAAAGACATTGAGCACGAAGCCGATGATGTATATGAACATTTTTTAATAGATTTGTTCGAAAACGAAAAAGACAGTATCGAACTAATCAAGCAAAAAGATATACTTCACGAGTTGGAACGTGCAACAGACGCTGCCGAAACAGTGGGTAAGATTATTAAAACGATTATTGTCAAATACGCGTAAATACATAAAAAATGTTGACACTCTTAATACTAATCATTATCCTGGCTCTTGTGTTCGATTTTATTAATGGGTTTCACGACGCCGCTAATTCCATAGCCACTATTGTTTCCACAAAAGTATTAACGCCGACACAAGCCGTTATCTGGGCTGCATTTTTCAACTTTGTTGCCTATTTTATCGCTGTGCATTTTTTGGGCGGCTTTGGAGAAAGCATTGCCAATACTGTAGCCAAAACAGTTTATCCGGAGTTTATTACCTCTCATGTGGTTGTCGCCGGATTGGTTGCCGCCATTGGCTGGAACCTCCTCACCTGGTGGTTGGGTATTCCGTCATCCTCGTCCCACACGCTTATCGGCGGATTTGCCGGATCGGCCATAATGGCCAGCGGACTAGGGTCGGTACAAAGCGGTGTGATAATAAAAATAGCTTCGTTTATTGTGCTGGCGCCGCTTATCGGTTTGATTATCGCATTCTTACTGACCATACTGACATATCGTATATGTGAAAAGCAAAATCCGCACAAGGCAAACAATTGGTTCAAGCACCTCCAATTACTCTCTTCTGCTTTATTCAGCATCGGGCACGGATTGAACGATTCCCAGAAAGTAATGGGAATTATCGGCGCAGCCCTTATTGCCAATCAGGGTATTCCCGATCTGCCCGAATGGATGCAAATGAGTTCCATGAGCGAAATGCCCCAATGGGTACCCTTAATGTGCTTTTCGGCAATTGCGCTGGGTACAATGTCGGGCGGGTGGAGAATTGTAAGGACAATGGGAACCAGAATCACTAAGGTTACACCATTGGAAGGCGTTGTAGCCGAAACAGCGGGAGCATTGACATTGTATCTGACCGAAATACTGAAAATTCCCGTAAGTACTACACATACCATTACAGGGGCGATCATTGGCGTGGGCGCTACAAAAAGACTATCCGCCGTACGCTGGGGCGTAACAAAAAATCTGTTGTGGGCATGGATATTAACGATCCCTGTCAGCGCGCTGGTGGCGGCAGGCATATATTGGCTATTGGGTTTTGTTCTGTAATAATGAGAGCAATGTACCCGGATATACCAATGAGAGAATAATTAGTAGGGCAAACGCATGAAAAAAAGTCCGTAAGGCTTTCAGCCTTATGGCTATACTCTACAAGCATTTTCATGCGTTTGCCCTGGAATAATTAGCCATTATTTGTAAAATATGAGATAAAAGTAGTACCTTTGTATAAGAAACAAGAATTATGGCAAGAGCTATCGCTGAAACACCTGAATTAACGGGTGAAATGGCAAAAAAGTTTCGTATTGATATGATTGAATCTTTGGGCAAAAAAATGACCCAGGGAGAGGTTGATGCGAAAATGAGAGAGATAGAAGAAATGAGGAAAAGTTACGAATTGATGGTTTCTATTTCAAGTGAATGTTATTGAGCAAATACAAAAATGTTTTTTATTGCAATTCTCTAAAATAGAATGAGGTCGGCTGTTTTATGGCCGGCTTTGTTGTTTTGGAAATTGGCAGCTATATAATCAACTAAGTAAATTATGACAGAAGCTTTAAAGCACGAATGTGGTATAGCAATGATTCGCCTGCGGAAACCACTGGAATATTATCAGGAAAAATATGGAAGCTGGCAGTATGGGCTAAACAAACTTTACCTGTTGATGGAGAAACAACACAACCGCGGACAGGAAGGCGCCGGATTGGCAGTCGTTAAAATAGACAGTAAACCGGGTAGCGAATTTGTTTTCAGGGAAAGGGCAACCGGTTCGGGAGCTATTTCGGAGATATTTGCCAATGTCCACAAAAACTACGAAAAGGTGCCCCAACAACGTTTGCAGGACGTATTTTATGCCAAAGACAACCTGCCTTTTGCCGGCGAACTGTTCTTGGGACATCTGCGTTACAGCACCACCGGAAAAACCGGAATATCTTATGTACACCCATTCTTACGGAGAAATAACTGGACTTCACGCAACATAGCTCTGGCCGGAAACTTCAACCTGACAAACGTCGATGAATTGTTTGCCGACCTGCTCAATCAGGGGCAACACCCCCGGGACTATGCCGATACATTTGTTATGCTCGAAACCCTGGGACACGGCCTCGACCGCGAAGTGCAATACCAGTACGACCGCTTCGGCAAAGATACCGGCCTTAAAGGGGAGGAACTGAATGATGTGATAGAAAAAAACCTCGATATTCCGTTTATGTTGAGGGAGGCAAGCAAAAAATGGGACGGCGGTTTTGTTATCTGCGGACTGATTGGCTGTGGAGACGCTTTCACCTACCGCGACCCTTGGGGAATACGCCCCGCCTATTATTACTACGACGACGAAATTGTGGTCGTTGCATCCGAACGCCCTGTTATCCAGACATCTATGAATCTGGAGGCCGAAAGCGTGAAAGAATTGAAACCCGGGCAGGCAATTGTTGTAAAAAAGGACGGCGCCGTTTCGCTGCCACAAGTAGTGGAACCGAAAAAAGTTACGCCCTGTTCGTTTGAGCGCATCTATTTCTCGCGCGGGTCGGACAAAGATATTTATCAGGAACGTAAAGAATTGGGCAAATTGTTGCTCCCCAACATCCTGAAATTACTGGATAACGATCTTCAGAATTCGGTCTTTTCTTTTATCCCCAACACCGCCGAAGTGGCTTTCTTCGGGATGGTAGAAGGACTCAACGAGCATTTGAATGGGGTGAAACAGCAGAAGATACGCGAAAAGGGAAATGACATTACCGATGAGGAACTGCGACAGATATTGGCCTATCGTGTCCGCACCGAAAAAGTGGCCATAAAAGATATTAAGCTCCGGACATTTATTGCTCAGGACAATGGACGGGACGATTTGGCAGCACATGTTTACGACATTACCTATAACTCGATACGTCCCTGCAAAGACAATCTGGTGGTTATTGACGACAGTATTGTGCGGGGTACCACCCTCAAACAAAGTATCATCAAGATGCTCGACAGGCTGCACCCGAAGAAGATTGTGATTGTTTCTTCTTCGCCTCAGATCCGTTATCCCGACTGTTATGGTATCGACATGTCGCGTTTGTCGGAGTTTGCAGCATTCAGGGCGGCCATTGAGTTGCTTAAGGACAAAGGTATGCAAGGTATTATCGACCGCGTTTACCGGAAATCTTCGGAACAGCGCAACAAGCCCAAAGAAGAAATAGTGAACTATGTAAAAGAGATTTACGAACCTTTTACCGACGAAGAGATTTCGGCAAAGATGTCGGGCATGCTGACGCCTAAGGGTATCAATGCCGAGGTAGAAATCGTATTCCAGTCGATAGCAGATTTGCATAAAGCCTGCCCCAACAACAGTGGCGACTGGTATTTTTCGGGCGATTATCCTACCCCCGGAGGAAACAGGATGGTGAATACCGCCTTCCTGAATTATATAGAGGGGATTGATAAGCGGTCGTATTATTAGAGGCAGCCTTAGCCTGTTCGGACTTTACTCTGCCTTTGCGGTTGATTAGCAGTCCAAGCTAATCCTTTCGGCTGTAATGTGCTTGCTCAAAAATATGGATGCTGCTTCTGCAAATTTTTTGGGAGCTTCTGTCGAATAGTATTTTGTTTGTCCGTTTCGGGTGCAACTATTATCTATTTCGGGGTGCCGGTGCAGGTAATCTTTTAAACTTTGGGCTACATAGACGCCTTGTGTGATTATATTGACGCCGGCGGGTATGTACTTCTTTATTTTGTTTATCAAAAGAGGGTAGTGGGTACATCCTAAGATAATGGTGTCGATTTCGGGGTCTTTATTCAGCAGGTTATTGATGTTCTTTTTAATAAAGTAATCGGCTCCATCGCTTTCATACTCTTTGTTTTCGACCAATGACACCCACATCGGGCAGGCCTCGCCTGTTGCCTGAAAGTCGGGATAAAATTTATTTATTTCGATTGAATACGATTGCGACCGGATAGTGCCGATAGTCCCCAAAATGCCGATATGCCCGTTCTTGGTTACCTCGTCCAGTATTTCGACCGTAGGATGTATAATGCCCAGAACGCGTTTGCTGGAGTTTATGCAGGGCAGGTCTTTTTGCTGAATTGTTCGCAAGGCTTTTGCCGATGCTGTGTTGCAAGCGAGGATTACCAAATTGCATCCCATGTCGAATAGCCTTTCCACAGCCTGTTTCGTAAATTCATAAACAACGTCGAACGACCGCGAACCGTAAGGCGCTCTGGAGTTATCGCCCAAATAAATGAAATCATATTCCGGTAGCAGGGATTGCATTTTGGCGAGAATAGTTAATCCGCCATAGCCGGAATCAAATACGCCAATGGGGCCTGATATAAGTTTATTCATGAGTAATGGGAGATGACGGTTGGGGGACTATAAGAACCTGAAAATTGATTACGCCTGACTCGTAACAATTGGAATTATTCTTCTGTTAGTTTTCTTTTTACCAGCGGATTGGCATCAACTGCCAGTGGAGTTACATACGCAATAGCCGGATTTGCCCGGTCGTAGATGCATACAAAATTTTCTTCCTTACCAACTTCCTCAATGGCTTTCTTCAACTTTTTGCGCAAGGGTTCTATTAATTGTAGTTCCTGGCTTTCAATATCTTCTTGCGCCACTTTCATAAAAGCGTTTATATTCTTCTCCAATTCAGACAATTCCTGCATCCGGCGAAGCTTGATGCTTTCGGACAAGGTGTTCTGATCGGAAATGAAATCGGAGTATTTTTTGTTATAATCGTTCTGCATGACAACCAGCTCGTCTTTGTATTTCTGATTCAGCTCGCTAATGGCTTGTGTAGCAGCTATTTTACCAGGAACCAGTTCCAATAATTCGCTAGAATTAATGGAGGCAACTCTTTCAGAAATCTGTGCGGTTATATTTTGAGAGAAGAGTGTGAAAACGAAAGCGAACAAAGCGTTCAATAAAACTTTTTTTACCATCGGTGTATTGTAATTGCTTGTCTATATCCACTCCGCAACCTGAAACCAATTTCGACAGCTGTGTTTTGTCGGTGGCAGTTCATTACCACCGATCAAGGTAAAGATTGGGGTTACAACTATCGATTGGTTTTTCTAGGTTACGTTTTATCGTGCAAATATAAGTATAATCTTTTAGATTACAATGTTTTTTTGACTTCAATTTCTTCAAAGGCCTCAATTATGTCGCCAACCTTTATGTCGTTATAGTTATGGATGTTCAATCCGCACTCGTATCCGGTGGCAACTTCTTTCACATCGTCCTTGAAACGTTTTAAGGTTCCAAGCTCTCCCGAGTAGATGACGATACCATCGCGGATAAGGCGTATTTTGTTCGAGCGTTTGATTTTTCCGTCTTTCACCATACATCCGGCAACGGTTCCCACTTTGGTTATCTTGAACACTTCGCGTACCTCCACGTTGGCTGTTATTTCCTCCTTAATATCGGGCGACAACATACCTTCCATAGCCGATTTCACTTCTTCTATGGCATCGTAGATGATGGAGTAAAGCCTCAGTTCTACACCTTCTTTTTCGGCTGCTTTTCGTGCGGCGGAAGATGGGCGTACCTGAAATCCGATGATGATTGCATCCGACGCGGCAGCCAACGATATATCCGATTCGGAAATTTGTCCGACGGCTTTATGTATTACATTTACCTGAATTTCATCGGTTGACAAGCGAATCAACGAGTCGGACAAGGCTTCTATCGAACCATCCACGTCCCCTTTCACAATCACATTCAATTGTTGGAAGTTTCCGATGGCAATCCGGCGGCCTATATCGTCGAGTGTCAGTATTTTCTGTGTACGGAGGCCTTGTTCGCGTTGCAGCTGTTCGCGTTTGTTTGCTATTTCGCGGGCTTCCTGTTCTGTTTCCAGTACGTGGAATTTGTCCCCAGCCTGTGGTGCGCCGTTCAAGCCCAATATCAATGCCGGTTCGGCTGGAGCGGCCTGGTCGATACGTTGGTTACGCTCGTTGAACATGGCTTTTACTTTACCGAAATAGGTTCCGGCCAAAATTATATCCCCTTGTTTCAATGTTCCGTTCTGAACAAGCACGGTGGACATGTATCCGCGTCCTTTATCCAGAGACGATTCGATGATTGAACCTACTGCCCGTTTGTTTGAGTTGGCTTTCAGGTCGAGCATTTCGGCCTCGAGCAACACTTTTTCGAGCAATTCGGATATTCCGATGCCTTGTTTGGCCGATATATCCTGCGACTGGTACTTGCCACCCCACGATTCTACCAGGTAGTTCATACCGGCAAGGGTTTCTTTTATTTTTTCGGGATTCGCACCCTGTTTATCTATTTTATTGATTGCGAACACAATAGGTACGCCTGCCGCGGAAGCGTGATTGATGGCTTCTATGGTTTGAGGCATCACACTGTCGTCGGCAGCTACTATGATGATGGCAATATCGGTTACCTGAGCTCCTCGCGCACGCATGGCGGTAAACGCTTCGTGTCCGGGTGTATCGAGGAATGTGATGCGGCGACCCGATTTCAGACTAACGTTATACGCCCCGATGTGCTGGGTAATACCTCCGGCCTCGCCGGCGATTACATTGGTCTGGCGGATATTGTCCAGCAACGATGTTTTACCGTGGTCAACGTGCCCCATCACCGTAACGATAGGTGCGCGCGGGAGCAAGTCTTCTTCCAGATCTTCTTCTTCGGTGATGGCTTCTACTACTTCGGCGCTCACATATTGCGTCTTGAATCCAAATTCCTCGGCCACAATGTTAATTGTTTCGGCATCAAGCCGTTGATTGATGGAAACCATGATGCCGATGCTCATGCAGGTAGATATAATCTTCACCACCGGAACATTCATCATGTTTGCCAAGTCGTTTGCAGTAACAAATTCAGTGATTTTAAGCACCTTGCTTTCCTGCATTTGTTGTTCCAGCTCTTCCTGCTGTTTTTGCTGTACGGCTTCTCTTTTTTCTTTCCGGTATTTTGCTCCTTTGTTCTTGCCTTTGTTGGTGAGGCGCGCCAAAGTTTCCTTTATTTGCTTCTGAACCTCATCGTCGTTCACTTCGGCTTTATTCGGCGATTTCCGAAGATTAAGCCGCTGCTTGCTGTCCTTTGAGCCAGCTTGTCCGCCTGCATTCTGAACGGGAACGCCTTTTTCGATGTCTATTTTCCCTTTTTTTATCCGGTTGCGTTTCTTCTTTTTTAAGTCTTCGCTTTTTTCGTCTTCGGATATTTTCCCTTTTTTCGATTCTTCCTCTTTTTCCTTTTTCAAAAGCTTAACTGTGTTTTCTTTCAGTTTCTTTTGATCGGCCATTTCTTTTTCGAGGCGTTCTTTGCGCTTTTCGGCTTTCGTTTTCTTGGCCGGACGGGTTTTGTCGTTAATAGCGCTCAGATCGATATTCCCTTTTACCACAATGTTCGACTTGAAAGCAGGACTGTTCAGCCTGAATACTTCCGCTTCGGGATTGCTGTTTTCTTCGGGTTTTGTTTCTTCTTCCTCTGCTTTTTGCGGAACCACAACGGGCTTTTCCGGTTCTGCCGGTTCTGCTACGGTTTTGCTTTCAATCACTTCAACCTCCGGTTCAGTCGCTTCGGGTTTTGTTTCAACGGGCTGTTCTTCTTTCACTTCTTCCTTTACGGGCGCCGGCGCCGGTGTTTCTTTCACTACGGGTTTCCCGGGCTCGGGCGATTGTTTCTTTTCGGACGAAGCTCTTCCTTTGTTTAAGTTGTTGAGGTCTATTTTATCTACTATCTGGAAGCGGGGCTTGAAGTCTTCCGGTACTTCGGTCTGAATTTCTTCTATTACCTTTTTGGGCGCTTCTTCCGCTTCGTATCCGTCAATGGAAACGGTTTCCCGTTCTCTTTTCTTTTCTTTCTGAAGTTCTTTATTTTGATCGGATGCAAGTTTTATTTTTTTATCGGAGCCAAATTCAGTTAAAAGCAATTCGTACTGTTCATTGTCAATTTTCGTATTGGGATTTGCTTCTACGGTAAATCCTTTTTTTTGCAAGTATTCAACTAAACTGCTGATACCTACATTCAAATCTTTTGATACTTTTATTAATCTTATAGACATATTTACTTTTTAAATCTAAAAAAATGAACAGTTGAGAACCTCTTAATACTGAGTTTTTCTCGCCTTTGCTATTTCTTGCGATATGCAAAAATATTAAGAAATAGCTTAATAACCAAATACAAAAGGACTATGCTTCGTCTTCGTCCTCAAATTCGGCTCTGAATATTGCTAATACTTCGTCAACGGTGCTTTCTTCGAGGTCGGCATCGGCGATAAGTTTTTCGCGGTCGATGGCTAATACATTTTTCGCGGTTACACATCCTATTTTCTTCAGTTGCTCAATCACCCATTCGTCAATTTCATCGCGGAATTCATCCAGATAGATGTCTTCTTCGTCGAAGTCGTCAATATCGCGATATACATCTATGGTGTAGCCGGTGAGCATACTTGCCAGTTTGATGTTCAACCCGCCTTTACCAATGGCGAGCGATACCTCTTCGGGGCGGAGGAATACCTCGGCGCGGTGTTCTTCCTCGTTCAGCTTGATGGACGATACTTTTGCCGGACTTAGCGCCCGTTGAATGTAGAGGCTCATGTTAGACGTATAGTTGATGATGTCGATGTTTTCGTTCCTCAATTCCCTCACGATGCCGTGTATGCGCGAGCCTTTCATCCCCACGCAGGCGCCTACGGGGTCTATCCGGTCGTCATACGATTCTACCGATACTTTGGCTCTTTCGCCGGGTATGCGGGCTATATTTTTAATGGTAATCAATCCATCGTTTATTTCGGGCACTTCCAACTCGAAAAGCCGTTCGAGAAATACGGGTGAGGTGCGCGACAGAATAATCTTGGGGTTGTTGTTTTTGTTTTCTACACGGGCAACAACGGCGCGCACATGTTCTCCCTTACGGAAAAAGTCGGAGGGTATTTGTTCGGTTTTCGGCAACAGCAGCTCTTCTTTGTCGTCGTCAAGCAACAGCAGTTCTTTTTTCCATATCTGGTAAACTTCGCCCGATACAATTTCGCCTACTTTTTCCTTGTATTTGTTGAACAGGCTGTCTTTTTGCAGTTCCAGTATTTTGGATGCCAGGGTTTGACGCAGGTTCAGTATGGCGCGGCGGCCAAATTCCTGAAAGAATACTTCGTCCGTAACGTCTTCGCCTACTTCAAAGTCCGCATCTATTTTTTTTGCTTCCGAAAGCGAGATTTCGGTATTGGGGTCGGCCAGTTCGTTGTCTTCAACAATTTTCCGGTTTCTCCATATTTCCAGGTCTCCTTTGTCGGGGTTGATGATTACATCGTAGTTTTCGTCCGTACCGAACATCTTAGCGATAACGTTTCTAAACGATTCTTCGAGAACGTTTATCATTGTCATTCTGTCTATACTTTTCAGTTCTTTAAATTCTGAAAAGGTATCAATCAGATTAATTACCTCTTTCTTAGCCATGGTTATTTGAATCTTATTAAATATTTCGTGTATTTTACCTCGCTGTAGCCGAATGATAAATCTTCTTCTACGGCTATTTTTCTTTTGGCCCCTTCGGGTTTCACCAGTTTTGTTATTGTCAGGGTGAATTTTTCGTCATCGTTGTCCTTCAGCACGCCCGACAGTTTTTGCCCGCCTTTGGTCAGCACTTCCACTTCATTTCCTCTGTTTTTGGTGTATTGACGCGGTATTTTGAAGGGCGATGTGATTCCTGCCGAACCCACTTCCAGTTCAAAATCTTCCTCATCGCGGTTCAATCGCGATTCGATGTTTTTGCTCAGTTGGGCGCAGTCGTCGATGCCGATACTGTTATCACTGTCTATTTCGACCAGGATGCTGTTCCCCGGTCTAACCGTTACATCCACCAAAAAATAAGCCGGATCGGTTAAGAACTCATTGACTATGTCTGCTATAAATTGCTTGTCTGCCATATAAAAAATCAACGAAAAAGAGGAAGCTTTCCGCCTCCTCTTTCATTTCTGTGTGCAAAGGTAGTGTATTTTGTACTTATATCCAAATGTTTGGCGGGTTATTTTATCGAAGCCTTCCTCAAAAGTCCCTCCGCGGGGGATTTAGGGGGCTGCTGTTTTCCTCACCGTTGCTTTGCCCGACCGGCGCAACTCTTTCGCAATATAAATACTACCGTGCTGCGGTTGCGATACCACTTGGCCTCGCAGGTTGTAGTATTGGGTGGAGATGATGGGGTCGTTGGAGGTTGCAACGGTTTCTATGCCCGATGCAACATCGTCTTGGATATGGGTAAAATTTTTCCACTCGTTAGCTACTTGGTAGGCTTCTTTACTGCCTGTTGGAACGTGCAAGGTTGCAGTAAGATAATTTATTGTATTGAAGCTACCTGTACAAACTGGTGGAGTGGTATTTTGTACATAAATATCTGTTAAGCTGCCACAGCCCGAAAAAGCCTGCTTTCCAATACTTGCTACGCTGTTACCAATGGTAACAGATGCGAGACCGGTGCAATTGGTAAAAGCATTACTTCCAATGTATGTGATACTGTTGGGGATAGTAAAATCTGTTAAGTTGCTACAAGCTCCAAAAGTACCCTGTTCAATGCGGGTTACTTTTTCGGGAATACTGATGGATGTTAAGCCACTACAACCTGAAAAAGCAGAACGTCCGATACTGGCTACGTCCTCGGGAATACTGATAGAAAGCAGAGCGCTGCATCCTTCAAAAGCCGACTCTCCAATACTTACTACGCTGTCGGGGATATTAACCGAAGCTAGGCTGCTACAACCGGCGAAAACATAAACACCAATAGTTGTTACGACATTGCCAATACTAACGGATGTCAAATCGGTACAACTCATAAAAGTCCGATCTCCAAAGCTTATTACATCGTCAGGGATGGTTATGGAGGCTAAACTAGGGCAACCGGCAAAAGCATAACTTCCAATTTTTGTCACGCTTTCGGGTATCGTAAGATCTGTTAAACTGCTACAAGCTGAAAAAGCATAGTTCCCAATCGTTGTTACACCCTCCTGTATATCTACTGTTGTAATAAGGGAACGATAAGAGTACCAAGGTAAATAACTTGTATTTTGGTAATCCCACATCGCCCCCTCTCTACTAATAGTAAGTGTGCCGTTATCATACGTCCAACTAAGATTTTCGCCGCAATCGCCACTTTGCGCAAAGCCTGTTACTACGACCAGAGAACAGGCAAGGGTTAGGAGTAGTTTTTTGAGTTTCATACGGTATCAGGTTAAGTGATTAAGAATATATCATAACTTTATATTGCAAATATATGTTTTTTTAAGGTATGTAATGGCTGAATCGCTAAGAAATTTTTCGCTTTTTAACTATCTTTTATCTATTGCAACCAAGGGCAAACGCATGAAAAAGGGTTCACTGATAACACCCCGTATTTAGTCCCATGCGGGACTAGACCAGTTTTGCCGATAATTCAATCCCTTCATTACCACGAAAGTATATAATTTTTTCATGCGTTTGTCCTATGGGAGTATCAGAACAAAGAATTATATTTATCTTTGTGTCCGAAAATATAGTTAGTGAAATATTACACATATAATATATAGCTCAAATAATGAAAATTTTGATACTGGGGGCAGGAAAGATGGGTTCTTTCTTTGCCGATGTCTTGAGTTTTGACCACGAGGTCGCTGTTTTTGATACCGACCTTAAACGCCTGCGCTTTGTTTACAACACGGTGCGATTAAGTAATCCGGAGGAGATTCAGGATTTCAAGCCGGAAATAGTAATTAATGCGGCTACCGTAAAATATACGATTGACGCTTTTGAAATGGTATTGCCTTACCTCGGCGAATCGTGCATTTTATCGGATATTGCGTCGGTAAAAACCGGTTTGAAGGAGTATTATGCAAAAGCAGGCAGGCCCTTTGTGTCATCGCATCCCATGTTCGGCCCCACTTTTGCCAACCTGAGCGACTTAAGCACGCAGAGCGCCATTATTATATCCGAATCGAACCATTGGGGCAAGATATTCTTCAAAGATTTGTACAATAGTCTGAAACTGAATGTGTTTGATTACACCTTTGAGGAACACGACGAAACCATAGCCTACTCGCTGTCGATACCTTTTGCCTCCACGCTGGTATTTGCATCGGTAATGAAGCATCAGGAAGCTCCCGGAACAACTTTCAAGAAGCACATGAACATTGCGCGGGGCTTGCTGTCGGAAGACGATTTTTTGTTGACAGAGATACTCTTCAACCCCCACACCCCGGAACAGCTGGGACTAATCCGTCAGGAACTGGCCAAGCTGTTGACCATCATCGAGAAAAAAGATTCAAAAGCGATGGTGGAGTTTTTGACACGGGTGCGGAAAAATATTGAATAAAGAAGTTCAAAGTTTCAGGTTCAAAGTTCAACGTTTAAAACCTGAAACTTTGAACCTTGAACTTTTGAACCTTTAACTTGCTTACGCGTCTATCTTCGCATAAGTAGCGTTCTCTTCTATAAATTCGCGGCGGGGGGCAACTTCTTCGCCCATCAGCATCGAGAAAATATGGTCGGATTCGGCTGCATTTTCTATTGTTACCTGGCGGAGGGTGCGGTACTCGGGATTCATTGTTGTGTCCCAAAGTTGTGTCGCGTTCATTTCGCCAAGACCTTTATAGCGTTGGGTATGAATAGCGTTTTCGTTACCATCGCCGTATTTGTCAATGAAATTCTGGCGTTGCCTTTCGTTCCAGCAATATTCTTCAACCTTGCCTTTTTTGCATAAGTACAAAGGTGGCGTGGCGATGTAAACGTATCCATTTTCTATCAATGGGCGCATGTGGCGGAAGAAGAACGTCAGAATCAACGTAGCAATGTGGCTTCCGTCCACGTCGGCATCGGTCATGATAACGATTTTGTGGTAGCGCAATTTGGCCATATTCAACTCTTTCGAGTCTTCGTCCGTGCCAATGGTAACGCCCAAAGCCGTATAAATATTCCTGATTTCTTCGCTTTCCAATACCTTGTGCTGCATGGCTTTTTCCACGTTCAGAATTTTTCCCCTCAAGGGAAGAATGGCCTGAAAACCACGGTCGCGACCTTGCTTGGCTGTACCGCCCGCCGAATCTCCTTCGACCAGGAATATTTCGCCTTCGGCAGGGTCTTTGCTCGAACAGTCGGCCAGTTTACCCGGCAAACCGCCACCCGAAAGCGGAGACTTGCGTTGAACCATTTCGCGCGCTTTGCGTGCGGCGTAGCGTGCTGTGGCTGCCAGAATAACTTTTTCGACAATTGTCCGTGCATCTTTCGGGTGCTCTTCCAAATAATTGCCCAAGGCTTCGCCTACGGCTTGGTCAACGGCGCCTATCACTTCGTTGTTGCCGAGTTTTGTTTTGGTTTGTCCCTCAAACTGAGGTTCGGCCACTTTTATTGATATAACAGCTGTCAGCCCTTCGCGGAAGTCGTCGCCGCTGATTTCAACTTTCACTTTTTCGAGCATCTTGGAGTCATCGGCATATTTTTTCAATGTCCTCGACAATCCGCGTCTGAAACCGGTGAGGTGAGTACCCCCTTCAATGGTATTGATATTGTTTACATACGAAAACACATTCTCGTTGTAAGAGGTGTTGTATGTCATTGCAATTTCGACAGGAATGCCCTGTTTTTCGGTAACTATATGAATAACATTATCCATCAGGGGTTCTTTCGATGAATCTATGTAGCGGGCAAATTCTTCCAATCCTTTTTCGGAGTAGAATTTCTCACTCTTAAAACTTCCGTCTTCACGCACACGGCGCTTGTCAATCAGCGTAAGGCTTACTCCTGCGTTGAGGAATGCCAATTCGCGCAGCCGCGAAGCCAGAGTGTCGTATTTATATTCGGTTACGATAAAAATGCTGTCGTCGGGTTTGAAGGTGATAGTTGTTCCGGTTTTGCTTGTTTCGCCGATAACCTCTACGCCATGCAAAGGCTTACCGCACGAAAAATCCTGCATATAAACTTTACTGTCTCTGAAAACTTCGGCTTTCAGGTAGATCGAAAGCGCATTTACGCAGGATACCCCCACGCCATGCAAACCGCCCGATACCTTATACGTTCCCTTATCGAATTTTCCTCCGGCATGAAGAACAGTCAACACTACTTCCAACGCCGATTTTTGTTCTTTTTCGTGAAAATCGACAGGAATACCGCGCCCGTTATCCTCTACTTTTATTGAGTTGTCTTCGTTGATTGTTACGATAATATCGTTGCAATAACCAGCCAAGGCTTCATCAATAGAGTTATCCACTACTTCATATACTAAATGATGCAAGCCTTTCTCGCCTGTGTCGCCAATATACATCGAAGGCCTCTTTCTTACGGCTTCCAAGCCCTCAAGCACCTGAATATTGTCGGCAGAATAGGCTCCGCTTGCTGCACTCTTTCTTTCTTTTTCTGTCATGTTTTTTCTTTTTATAACAACCCTATACACAGGGCTTTAAATCGAATTAAAAGGTTTCGCGAAAAACCTGACAAATATACGGATAAATCGCCGGAAAAACAACCTTTTTTAGTTTAAAGTTCAAGGTTCAAAATTTCGGGTTCGATTTTTAACCACGGAGTATTTTTCAGGGAATTTTTTTATGTAGGGTCGTGGTGTGCCACGTCTTTTCTGAGGACTTCTGGGCTCATCAGCAAACCCCTGTGTTTAACCCCCGAAATCATAGCCCATCGGGCTTACATATCAATAGAAGACAGTCTAATCCCCCATAATATTGTCCGTAGGACATTCACCGTTTCCGTGTATCCCCTACGGGGAAAATGACGAATCGGAATGCTATTTTTCTATTGATATGGATGTCCTGCGGACAATTGTCGTAAAAATAGATATCGCCCCTTGCGTGGCTTGGCAGGGAAAATTGACCGTCAATCCCTAAATCATGTTTCTCCTGTTCCTAACGGAACACTTTCAAATCTAATGTACCCTCATTGTGCGGAGCGTAAGAGGGCGAATAAAATTCTTTCTGTTTAGATTGTCTAATAGTTATGCCTAAACACAGGATTTTACTGGTGAGCCCCGATTACTCGTGGAACTCCGTGGTTAAGAATTTTGACCGAAATTTTGAACCCAATTAACCTATATCAATAGCTTCGGGCGAAATGTAGCCGTGGCTCAGGCAATAGAATGCGAGGCCCGATACGGTTTTTATGCCCAGTTTGGAGGTAATGTTTTTGCGGTGCGAAAGTACGGTGTTCAGGCTGATGTTCAGCTTGTCGGCAATTTCTTTGTTCAGGTGTCCGAGGGCTACCAGCTTCAGCACATCCAGCTCGCGTTGCGATATGGGCTGATGGGCGTCGGCCGGTTCGTGTTTACCTGCCCGAAGCAGGCTTTGCCAGTCGTCCACTCCCGATTCAACCAGCTCTTTTATCATAGGCTTCAGTATCTTGTCGCGGATGCGGTTGTGCTTGGCCAAGTCGGCTTGCAAACTATCCACAGAGAACAGTACGGCATAGCACAGGTTTTCGTTGAAAGTTCCCGAAATGTGTTTAATCAGAATATTTTTCATGTCCAGCAGCAAGATGTAGGAGAGGTCATCTTCTTCCATGTATTTCTCAATACCCGACATTCTGTTTTGAAATTCGCTTTTGAATTCGGCAAACAATTTATTCAACAATTTCAACTGTTTGCTGCCCGAATCGCTCATCGCAATAAAGGCATTGAGGTGCTTTTCGAGGTTGGGCAAATAGGCATTGATGTAATGCATGTCCGTTTTCCGCAAATAATCGGTAACCAGAATAATATCAAACTTTTGCAGTTTCTTTTCGGGGAAGAAATCTTCGTTCAGATAGGTATTCAGTATGGCGAGAAAGAAATCCTCGTTAAGCGAATACCGGGTGCAAATATGGGCAACTGTTTTGTCTTCCAATCCCAGTTTAATACCGAAACGGTTGATTACAGGTACCAAGAAATGGTATTCGGCAATCAGGTCAGACAAAACAGTTGTCGATTTAATAAAAATCATTTTTCAAAAAGCGTCTGGTGCATAAATCTTCGTATGCTGCGTTTAGGCGTTTTTTCAAATTCGGCGGAACGTATTCTGAACTTCGATACCTGGCTATAACTTGGCAGTTTCTTGTTCAGCTTCTTAATTTCACCGGCAAAGATGTCTTCGAGTTGTGCCGGTTCGATATTGTTTACCTTCATCTGCTCGGGATCGGGAACAATCAGCGCTACCAGTTTGCTGTTTTCTTCAATGATAAGCGATTCTAAAACGTATGGATAGTTATTCAGCAATCCTTCAATGTCTTCGGGGTAAATATTTTGCCCCGATGGGCCTAGAATCATCGACTTGTTGCGTCCTTTTATATAAATGTATCCGCCTTTGTCTATTACGCCCAAATCGCCGGTATGCAACCAGCCGTCTTTATCGAGCACGTCGTGGGTAGCTTCCGGGTTTTTGAAATAGCCCGACATCACGTTCATTCCTTTGATGAGGATTTCACCCGAAACTTTTTCCTGATCGGGCGAATCTATTTTTACTTCCATCCTGTCGATTATTTTTCCGCAGGATGCCGGACGGTATGTCGCCCAATAATCGTAACTGATAAGCGGGCCGCATTCCGTCATTCCGTAGCCAACGGTATAGGGGAAGTTTATTTTTGTGAGGAAATCGCCGACTTCCTTATTCAGCGCTGCGCCACCGATAACCAGTTCAATCAGGTTTCCACCGAATACTACCATCAGCTTGTCCAACACTTGTTTGTATATCTTATTTTTTACAACCGGCAACTTTAATAGTGTCTTGACCGGTTGCTTGTTCAATTCCACCAAGACCTTGTTTTTGATAATTTTTTCGATAATAAGCGGTACGGCTATAACCAGTGTTGGTTTTACGCGGGCAAAAGCCTCCATTATAACTTGAGGCGAAGGCACCCGCGTCAGGAAATTAACATGACAACCTTTGGCTATCGAAAGCAATATCTCGAATGCCAATCCGTACATGTGAGCCATTGGCAGCAAGGATACAATGCCGTCTCCGGTTTTCACAAAGGGTATGCTGTCGATAGCAAAGCGCGTGTTCGACCACAAACTGCGGTAGGGCACCATAACTCCTTTTGGCGTGCTGGTTGTTCCCGATGTGTAGTTGAGCACAGCCAGTTCTTCGGGTTGTTCCACATAAAACTTCACATCGTCTTTCGTAAAGCCCAAGGGGTATTTTTCCTGAAAAATGCCTTCCCTGTTCAGGCAGGTAGCAATCAGCTTTTCGGAACGGGATTTCAAAACCGAGAAATCTTCCATTAGCATGATTGTTTCCACGTATGGCATTTCTTCGGGGTTGAGCTTATCCCATACATATTCGCCCACGAACAAAATTTTGGCTTCGGAGTGGGTTACTATATTGTGGATGCTTTCGGTGTTGAAATCGTGCAATATGCTGGTTGCTACTGCTCCGTAAGAAAGTGTTGCAAAAAAGGCCACAGCCCAGTTCGACATGTTCCGCCCGCAGAGAGCAATCTTGTCTCCTTGCTTAACGTCCAGTATTTCGAACAACATGTGCATTTCGGCTATTTTTCGCCCGAAGTCTCCGTAGGTGTAGGTCTTGCCGTTGTAATCGCTCAACGCAGGAAGATCCCAATTGTGTTTTATGCTTTCCTCAATGAGAGGTAGAAATCTATTTTCCATGTTTTTTATAATTTAAGATTACAAATATATAATTCTAAATACGAATCCAAAACTTTTTTGCCCATTAAGTTGTTAAAAAAGAAAATTCGATTAAGAAATATTATCTTTACCATTAACTATACTTTAAATTTAGAATGCTATGAATGTAAAATGCAGACTTACGGTGATGAATTTTCTCCAATATGCTGTTTGGGGGTCGTGGTTAATTTCTTTAGGCGCTTATCTGGGCGGAAATCTCCATTTTGAAGGTTTTCAGATTGGCAGTTTCTTTGCCACTATGGGCATTGCCTCGTTGTTTATGCCGGCTATCACGGGCATTGTTGCCGATCGCTGGATTCCGGCGCAAAAAGTGCTGGGTATTTGCCACATTATAGCAGCCTTGTTTCTGATAGTGGCGGCTCCACAAACCGAATATGCCTTGCTGTATCCCTTCATTCTGTTGAGCGTTATGTTTTATATGCCCACTATTGCCCTGTCTAACTCGGTAGCCTACAATGCGTTGAGTCTGGCCGGACTGGATGCGGTTAAAGCATTTCCGCCCATCCGCGTTTGGGGGACGGTAGGTTTTATTTGTGCTATGGTGGCGGTCGATTTACTTGGATTTGCCTCTACGTCCAATCAGCTGTACTTGTCGGCAGGCTTGGGGCTTATGCTGGGTATTTATTCTTTCACCTTGCCCGATTGTGCAATAAACAAAAATATAGAAAAGAGATCGTGGGTCGATAACATGGGACTGCGTGCATTTTCGCTGTTCAAGCAAAAGAAGATGGCTATTTTCTTCGTGTTCTCCATGTTGTTGGGCATGTCGCTACAAATTACGAATGCGTTTGGAAATGATTACCTGACAAATTATTTTGGACAAATAGCCGACTATCAGGGTACCTTTGGCGTAGAACATGCCAATATATTAATATCGCTTTCGCAACTCTCCGAAACCCTGTGCATTTTGCTTATCCCGTTCTTCCTGAGGAAGTTTGGTATTAAAAAGGTCATGCTCATTTCCATGCTGGCCTGGGTGTTCAGGTTTGGTTTGCTGGGCGCAGGCAATCCCGGCGGTGGCGTGTGGATGCTCATCCTGTCGATGATTGTGTATGGCGTGGCATTCGATTTCTTCAATATCTCGGGTTCGCTGTTTGTGGAACAGGAAACCGATAGCTCTATTCGTTCCAGCGCACAAGGTGTTTTTATGATTATGACCAATGGTTTTGGCGCTTTCATAGGTTCGTATGCAGCCGGCAGCATGGTGGATATTTATGGCTGGCCGAATTCCTGGTTTATTTTTGCCGCCTACGCTTTGGTGGTAACCATTGCATTTGCCCTGATTTTTAAATATAAACACAATGTGCAAGCGGTGCAAACGCACGAAAAATGTTAGAGCCTGCTTGTTAAGGCTTTCAGCCTTAGCTTGGCGGACTTCTTTTATACGTTTGCCCACAAGTTATTCTTTTTTTTCATTATCACAAAATAATGCTAACTTTGCAGGAAAAAATAGCACAGAACACCCAATGCGAAGAAAAAAGATTTTAGTAACAGGAGGAGCCGGATTTATTGGCTCCCACTTGTGTGAAAGGTTGCTGAACGAAGGCAACGAAGTAATCAGCCTCGACAACTATTTCACCGGCTCGAAAACCAACATTATCCATTTGATGGATAATCCTTATTTTGAAGTGATAAGGCACGATGTCTCCAATCCGTTTTTTATAGAAGTGGACGAAATATACAACCTGGCATGTCCTGCATCGCCGGTACACTACCAGCACGATGCCATACAAACCATTAAAACTTCGGTTATGGGGGCAATCAACATGCTGGGATTGGCTAAGAGGTTGAACATAAAAATATTGCAGGCTTCCACCAGCGAAGTGTATGGAGACCCTGTAATACATCCGCAAGTGGAATCGTATTGGGGAAATGTAAATCCTATCGGCATCCGTTCGTGTTACGATGAGGGCAAGCGCTGTGCCGAAACATTGTTTATGGATTACCACCGTCAAAATAATGTGAAAATCAAAATCATCCGCATTTTCAATACCTACGGGCCAAACATGAACCCGAATGATGGACGTGTTGTTTCAAATTTCATTGTTCAGGCGCTGAGGAACGAGGATATTACTATTTTTGGCGATGGTTTGCAAACGCGCAGTTTCCAATATGTTGACGATTTGATAGAAGGGATGGTGAAAATGATGGCTACCGGCGACTCGTTCACCGGCCCTGTGAATATAGGCAACCCGGGCGAATTTACCATGCTGGAACTGGCGCAACAAATTATAGAGCTGACCGGCTCAAAATCCCAAATAGTTTATCGGCCCTTGCCGAGCGACGACCCCAAACAGCGGAAACCAAACATCGAACTGGCAAAAAAGCAGTTGGATTGGGAACCCAAAATAAAACTGCGCGAAGGGCTTATAAAAACAATCGAATATTTTGACGGCGTAATACGCTGATAATATACTTGTGATTAAAAGCTATCCCCAAGAGAAGATTGTATGTTGAGTATTCTTATTTCGTGGTTGATAATCTCTTTTATTTTCTTCGTATTCGGAAAAATACTGGTTGGTTTGTGCCGGATATTTGATAAGAAAAGCGAATATGGCTTATTCGACACGTTCTTCTTGGGCGTTTGCTTTGCCGGGTCAACGCTTCCAGTTATCTCCTTTCTGTTTCCGGTAAATGGCGCTATTCTCTGGCTGTTTTTAGTTATAGCCGCCTGCTATACCGTTTATTTGTACCGCTACAAAAAAGATTATTTTCTGTTTGATATTTATACCCGACTCAAATCCTTGCCTTTGCTTGCAAAGGGATTGCTTGCATTGCTTATCCTCGTTGTGGGGCTTTACAGTCTATTACCACCACTCGTTTGGGATACCCGGTTGTATTATTTGCAGGCCATGATGTGGAACGAAAGCTATCGTATAATACCCGGATTGGCAAATCTGCATGGCCGTTTCGGGTTCAATTCCAATTTACTGTTGATGTCTTCGGCTTTTTCGCTAAAAGATTTGTTCGGCTTTCGTCCGTTCGGCTTATTGGGCTTGAATCTGATAGTGATGCTAAGCTGGGTTGTTCTGAAAATTGTTCAATCGAAAACCGTTTGGCTGAAATTGGCATTGTCTTTTTTCGTTTTCATTTTTCTACATTGTTATAGCGAATTTATATCTTCACCTTCAACAGACGTATTACCCAACATTTTAGTTTCGTATATATTGTTAAAGGCTTTTCTCGATAAAGATGCGTTGACGAAAAACCCTTTAGTATTCTGGGCGCTTCCCATTTTTTCGCTCACACTTAAGCTGTCTGTTATCCCCATTTGTTTGCTTTCGTTGTTCGTATTGATCGCGTTTATCAAAAGGAAAGCGGGCAAACCAACGCTGGCGTTACTGGTCATTGCTTTGCTGATAATAGCGCCATGGTGTGTGCGCAACATCTTGTTGACCGGCTATTTAATTTATCCTTTTCCGGCTGTTGATTTATTCTCTTTCGATTGGAAAATACCTGTCGAACTGGTTAAAATAGAAAAAGAATATGTTTCGTCATGGGCTAAAACGCCCGGACTAACAATTGAACAGTTCAACGAAATGTCTTCTATCGAGTGGATGAAAATCTGGCTGCTAAAGTATATCAACTACGGCAAATTGTATCTGTCTACATTCTGTTTGGCGGGCATATCCCCCGTTATATTGCTATGGCTAAAGAAACGTAACGCCGCTGTAAATACATCGCAAATTGTTGTGTGGATTACCGCAGTTCTTGGTTCAATCTTTTGGTTTATCATGGCGCCTGATGTACGGTTCGGTTTTTCATTTATTCTTATGGCAGGGATTATTCCTGTAATGATGTTTGATATATCCGTCAAAAAAGACTTTCTTTGCAAAGGAATTTATGTAATTTTGTTTGCCGGTCTCGTTTATGTGGCTGTTTTGTCAGAAAAACAGTTTGAAGAGAATATCAGGGACAAATCGCTTGTTTCGTTTCTGTATTCGCCTCAAACATTGCAGGCCGACGGCGCCGAATGCAACTCCTACCGCGTAGGAAACACAGAGCTTTACATATCCGCCTCGGGCTTTTGCGGCGATGCATGTTTCCCCTGTATAATCACAGACCCCAATATACTTGAAATGCGAGGCGACAAAATAGAAGACGGTTTTAGAACAATAAATATAAAATAATATGAAACTTTCAATCGTAATTCCGGCTTATAACGAAGCCAAAACTATACACCTTATCCTCAATAAGGCGCTTGACGTAGAACTTATCAACAACATAGATAAAGAAATTATTATAGTAAACGACTGTTCAAAAGACAACACCGTTGAAATAGTGAATGAATATATCAGCCAGCACGACAAATACGACATAAAGTTATTCGACCAGCCACAGAATATGGGTAAAGGGGCAGCCCTGCACCGCGGAATTGCCGAAGCTACGGGCGATTTTATCATTATTCAGGATGCCGACCTCGAATACGACCCCGAGGAATATAACATCTTGCTTAAACCCATATTGGACGGTTTTGCCGATGTGGTTTACGGCTCGCGTTTTATGGGTGGAAAACCGCACCGTATCTTGTTTTTCTGGCATTCGATAGGAAATAAGTACCTCACTTTCTTCTCCAACATGCTCACCAACCTCAACCTGACCGACATGGAAACTTGCTACAAAATGTTCAGGGCAGATATTATTAAAGGGCTGAAGTTGCAAGAAAGGCGTTTTGGCTTTGAACCGGAAGTTACGGCCAAAATAGCTAAAATACGCGGAATAAGAATATACGAAGTGGGCATATCATACTACGGACGGACGTATGAAGAAGGCAAGAAAATAGGATGGAGAGACGGTGTCAGAGCATTCATCTGCATGGCAAAATATTCGCTGTTCTCGAAATAACAACCGATAGATAGCAATGGGAAAACTGTATGTTGTACCTACACCGGTAGGGAATCTCGAAGATATGACCTTCAGGGCAATACGCATTCTGCGAGAATCGGATTTGATTCTGGCGGAAGATACCCGTACTTCGGGTTTCCTGCTGAAACATTTCGAGATTCAAAACCGAATGCAGTCTTACCACAAGTTCAACGAGCACAAAAGCATTTCGCATATTATCGACCGGTTGACCGGCGGAGAAAACATCGCCCTGATTTCGGATGCCGGAACACCCGGCATATCCGACCCGGGGTTCCTGATTGTGCGCGAATGCATTAAAGCCAACATAGAGGTGGAATGCCTGCCCGGCGCTACGGCATTTGTTCCGGCCCTGGTAGCATCGGGGATACCTTCGGACAGGTTTTGCTTCGAGGGGTTTCTCCCTGTGAAAAAAGGCAGGGCAACACGCTTGCGCGAATTGTCGGAAGAAACACGCAGCATTGTTATTTACGAATCGCCCTACCGGGTGCTCAAAACACTTACGCAACTTGCCGGATATTTTGGCGAAGACCGGTATGCCGCTACCTCCCGCGAAATCTCAAAACTTCATGAGGAAACCGTCAGGGGAACACTCTCGGAACTGGTTAACTATTTTGAAACAAACGAACCTAGAGGCGAATTTGTATTAATTGTATCGGGAAAATAGAAATAATATCCAAAATAGAATTATCTTTGGGGCTTATAAAATCGTTATCTGTTAATATTAGAAGCAACTATTTAGATTAAGAAAATTAAAACTGTTTGATTATGAAGAAATTAATGTTTGTTTGTCTATGCGTTGGCTTATTGGCTTCGTGTGATGTGAAGAACTCGGACGAATACAAAACCATACAGGCGCAAAACGATTCTCTGATGAAAGCAACTGCTCAGAGCAATGCGGAGTTAACTGAATCTATGGATATTATCAATACCATAGAAGAAAATTTCAACCAAATTAAAGAAGCTGAAAAATATCTGGCGGTAGAATCGAAAAGTAAAGGTGATATGAATGCAAGTACAAAAACGCAGATCACCGACAACTTCAACATGATTAATGACATACTGCTAAAAAACAAAAAGGAAATCGAAAACCTGAATAGCAAGCTGAAAAGCAGCAAAGGTCAGTTGACCGGTCTGACTGCTACCATCGAACGCCTGAACAAAGAACTGGAAGAAAGAGCGGCGTCTATCGTTTCGCTTCAGGAAGCCTTAACCGAACGCGACAAAGAAATAGCTGCATTGAATACAAATATCGGACGGTTGAGTTCTCACGTCAACAACCTGTCGGATCAGGTGATGGATCAGGCATCAACAATCAAGGAACAAGACCGCGCGTTGAACACGGCCTATTATGTATTCGGCACCTCAAAAGAATTGAAGGAAGCTAAAATTGTATCCGGCGGATTCCTCTCATCCTCCAAAGTAATGAAAGAATCTATCGACAAATCGAGCTTTGTTGCTGTGGATATACGCGATACAAAAGCAATACCTGTTTATGCCAAAAAAGCCAAAGTGCTTTCCGAACATCCAAAAGCCAGCTACTCGTTGGATAAAGATGCCAACGGCCAAATAGTTATTAATATCTTGGACTATAAGAAGTTCTGGAGCGTAACTCCATACCTGGTAGTTCAGGTGAATTAAATTACTGTCATTGCGGGCCTGACCCGTAATCTCCTAACAAATAGTGTAAAGACGTCCAATTTGGGCGTCTTTGCTGTTTATTGCCCCCTTGTTTGATTTGTAAAGTGTAGGGCCGTGTAGGGGCGTATGGCATACGCCCGCTGCCGCGAACAGATTTAAACGGGAATTCTCGTAAATTTTTCCTGATTACATTGTAGAGACGTGGCATGCCTCGTCTGGTATTTGTCGTTGCTGCTCATTCGCGGAAGCAGACGTGGCACGCCACGTCTCTACAATATCATTTGATTTAAAGTAGCCCATTCGCGGCAACGGGCGTATGCCATACGCCCCTACAAATGCGGCGTCCAAATCGTCGTCAATGGTCGCGGTACGCCACGACCCTACAACCTGAAACTTTGAACTTTAAATCATTTCCCGAAATACCTGTTAATAACAGGTATCTCGCTCAAGGGCAAATCTCGTTTGATAATGATGGTGGCAAAGGCAAAAAGAAAGACTGTCCGGTAGGCTAAACGGAGGATTTCGTTTTCTATATCGGGCGCCATCGCTGCCATGTAGCAACCGAAAGCCAGCGTCGAATAGAGCATGATTGTTTTCAATTCGTACTTCACCGGATAATTTTTTTGCCCAAACAGGTAAGATAGCAGCATCATCACCAAATTGCAGAAAAACGATGCCCATGCGCTGGCCACATACCCATATATCGGGACGAAGATGATATTTATAGCAACAATAACAGCGCATCCACACATCGAAAACAGGGCTCCGTAGTATGTCTTGTCTATCAGCTTATACCAAAGCGACAAGTTGAAATAGATGCCGAAAAATATTTCTCCTGCCATAACGATGGGTACAACATGTATCCCCTCAAAATAATTGGCGCCTATAAAATATTTCAGAATGTCGATGTAAAACATCACCGCAAGGAAAATAAACAGGGCAAATATAACAAAGTATTTCATCGCAATGGCGTACGATAACTTGTTGTCTTTATCCTTGTGCTGTGCAAAAATAAAAGGTTCGTAAGCATACCTGAAGGCTTGGGTAAACATGGTCATCACTACCGCTATTTTGGTGCAGGCTCCGTATATGCCCAGTTGGCTGAATCCTTCGTCTTCGCTTTCAAACAAAAAGGGGTACAGCATCCTGTCCACCGTTTGATTCATCACGCCGGCCAGGCCCAAAAGCAGCAGTGGAGCAGTATATCGCAGCATCCGCCGGAAAAGCGCCTGATCGAAAGTGTATTTAAAGCCCGTCAGTTCGGGGATATTCAGTAACAGTGTTGCGAGAGAAGAAATGAGGTTGGCCACAAAAATATAGCCGATGCCGTAATCGGGATTATAAAACCAGTCGATTAATTGCGGATTCGATTGATGAATTTGGGGGCAAATGATAAGAAAAAACACATTCAGCGATATATTCAGCAATATGCTCACAAATTTGAGGCTTGCAAACCGGACAGGCCGTTTTTTGTAACGAAGATAGGCAAACGGAATGCTGGTGAATGCATCAAGAGCAACCGTCAAGGCCATGATAAATATATAGTCCTGATGATTGGCATAGCCCATCCACGAGGATATAGGCGTCAGAAACGACAAACAGACCAAAATAAACAGCATGGACGTAGAAGCCAGCGAAATGAGGGTGGTAGAATAGACGCTACCGGCATTCTCTTCTTTCTTGTTGATATACCGGAAAAAAGTGGTTTCCATTCCGTAGGTGAGCAGCACCATAACGAAGGCTGTGTAAGCGTATATGCTGGTAACGATGCCGTATTCGCCGGTATCGGTAAATATGCGGGTGTACATCGGCACGAGGCACCAATTCAAAAAACGGGCAACGATACTGCTCAAGCCATAGATTGCCGTATCTTTTGCCAGGCTTTTCATTCCATTTCCGGCCATGGTTTTTTTTGCAAAGGTAATGTTTTAAGTTTAAAGTTCAAGGTTGTAGGGGCGCGATTAATCGCGCCCTTACGAATTCAAGGTTGTAGGGCAGACGCATGAAAAATTTTAGAAACACTATTACGAATGGGATTCCTCCCTTTGGTCGGAATGACTGTCTCCTTTTTGGGAGAGGGGAGTAGGAAGCGGAGGCGAAGCCGCCGCTTCCTACTCCCTTAAACCACCCATAGGCGAGTCATTCCGACCAAAGGGAGGAATCTCCTGCTCATATCAGCAACTTTACCGAAAGGCATAAGCAGTAAAATTTTTCATGGTTTGCCCTGGTTCAGGTTGTAGAGTCGTGGCGTGCCGCGACTATTGGCGGCGAAATTCATATCCCTATTGCCACATTAATGCTTAGTTTTTCACTTATCACTTTCAGTTTTTCACTTATTTCTCTATCTTTGTAAAAAAAATACCGAAAATCCTATGAGCTACTATCATCTTGCCGAGTTAATTCATCAGCGTGCTATTAAATACAAGTCGAGAACCGTTTTGAAACACTGGGATCAGGATGAAAAGAAATGGAAATCCATCTCCTGGATCAAATTTTCGGATGCTATCATGAAAACGGCCTGGGCAATGGCCGAGCTGGGCGTTGATATTCAGGACAGAATTGGGGTTTATTCCCAAAATATGCCTCAGTACCTGATGGCGGACTTTGGCGCTTATGCCAACCGTGCCATATCTGTTCCCATTTATGCCACATCGTCCCCTTCCCAAATCGAATACATCGTTAACGATGCCAATATCAGCGTCCTTTTTGTCGGGGAACAATTCCAGTACAACAATGCATACAAGGTGCAGCAGGAATCGTCGGTGCTGAAAACGCTGATTGTTTTCGACCCGAAAGTGAAGTTTCATCCAAATGATACAACTTCTGTCCGTTTCGCCGATTTTATTACGACCGGCGAAAATTCGTCAGCCGAAGTCAAGGTGTCGGTAAGGATGAAAGGCATTGGCGAACAAGATACGGCCTGTATCATTTACACTTCGGGAACAACCGGCGAACCAAAGGGGGTTGTGCTCCAACACTCCTCGTTTATGGAAGTCTTCCGAATACACGATATACGCTTGACGATGGTTTCGGACAGGGATATGTCGATGAATTTTCTGCCCTTAGCCCATATCTTTGAGCGTGCCTGGACCTACTTTGCCCTGCACACCGGTATGACTATCATTATCAATCAGGATGCAAAGGAGATACAGAAATCAATCAAGCAGATTCACCCCACCATTATGTGTAGCGTTCCCCGTTTTTGGGAGAAGGTGTATATTGGCGTTCGTGAAAAAATAGACTCGTCGAGAGGCTTGATGAAGTGGCTGTTTCGTGATGCCGTCAGAACCGGTAAAAAATACAACCTCGATTACAAAAACAACGGGATAAAACCGCCGTTGGGCAACAGGATAAAATTTTCACTTTACAACCTGACTATTTATAAAGCCCTGAAACTGGTCATCGGTATTGATAAGGGGAACATATTTCCTTGTGCCGGCGCACCCTTATCCGAAGCGATTAACGAGTTTCTGGTTTCGGTGAATATTCCTATTCTGATAGGTTACGGCCTCACCGAAACCAGCGCTACGGTTAGCTTTTTCCCGCAACAAGGCTTTGTGATAGGTTCGGTAGGGACAATCATGCCGAATGTGCAGGTAAGAATTGGCGAGAATGACGAAATTTTGGTCAAAGGCAAAACGGTGATGAAGGAGTACTACAATAAACCCGAAGAAACGGCAAAGGTTTTTACCGAAGATGGATTCTTCCGTACAGGCGATTCGGGGGCATTGTCGGCGAATAATACCTTGTCGCTGAAGGAACGGCTGAAAGATTTGTATAAAACATCTAACGGAAAATATGTGGCTCCCCAGGCCATCGAAACCCGGTTGAGTGTCGATAGATTTATAGATATGGCGGCAGTTATCGGTGATGAGCGGAAGTTTGTTACCGCCCTGATTGTACCCGATTATGCAGTTCTGAAACAGTGGGCAGAAGAGCAGCAGTTAGGATATGCAGACATGAACGAGTTGCTGAATAAGAAAGAGGTAAATTTAATGATTGCCGGTCGTATTGAGCTACTCCAGGCCGATTTGGCTTCGTACGAAAAAGTGAAGAAATTTGTCCTGTTGCCCGAGGCTTTCACGATGGAAAGCGGCGAGTTGACAAACACATTGAAGCTGAAACGCCGCTTTGTGAACGATAAATACAAGGAAGTGATTGATAAAATGTATGAATAATAGCCCCCTCCAACCTCCCCCAAGGGTGAGACTTTTTGACTCCCCTCCTTTGGAGGGGTTGGGGGAGGTGTAAATGTTTAAAATATGCAATTAGTAGCTAAATTGGTTCAGATTCTTCCTTTGCAAACAGGTGCGGGAAGAAACGGAGAATGGAAAAAACAAGATGTGATTGTTGAAACAGATGGGGCATATCCCAAAAAGATTTGTGTCTCGATGTGGGGCGATAAAATAAACGAATCGGTATTGCAGATAGGCAATATGCTTGATTTATCGTTCGATGTAGAGAGTAGGGAATATAACGGTCGCTGGTACACCGATGTAAAAGCATGGAAAGTGGATCTGGCCGCACGGGGCGAAGGCGCAGCTGCACCTGCCTACGAACAGGCGCCACCCCCAACACCTGCTTCTCTCGCTCCTCCGGTTGATTTTTCGGGCGATAACGGAGACGATTTGCCTTTTTAAATTTGTTTTTTGGAGTTGGTATGAAGAAAATATTGCTGGGATATAAGTTTAAAAGAGAAGGTTTCTCGGCATTGGAGGAGAATTTTGAACTGGTTTATCCCGAGAAAGAATATTTCGGAAAAGAGGAACTGCTTGATATGCTTCCCGCCTTTGATGTCCTTGTCCCCAGTTTCAAATTCCATACAGGGAAAGAAATTATTGACCGGGGGCATAACCTGAAACTCATCGCCAATTTTGGAGTAGGCTACAATAATATAGATGTAGAATATGCCTCACTAAAAGGCATTACCGTAACAAATACGCCTTACGCTGTACTGGAGCCAACAGCCGAACTTTGTTTTGGACTGATATTGGCAACCGCACGGAGAATAGCTTTTTACGACAGGCATCTGCGCAGGCCGGAGGGTTTGTCGTGGGGACTTTACGATAATCCGGGCATTTCGGTCTATGGAAAAACATTGGGCATATACGGCATGGGGCGAATTGGCCAGGCCGTAGCTCGACGCGCCATCGCTTCGGGGATGAATATTCTCTACTACAACAGGCATCCCTTGGCAAAGGAAATAGAAGAAAAATACAATGCTCGCTACGTTGACTTTGACGAGCTGCTGGCATCCTCCGATTTTTTATCGTTGAATGCCCCTGCCACTCAAGCAACCTATCGTGTGATAGGCGAAAAGGAACTGGACAAGATGAAACAGTCGTGCATCCTTATAAATACCTCACGAGGAAGTTTGGTTGACGAACAAGCTTTGATTGAAGCCCTGAAACAAGGTAAAATAGCAGGAGCCGGACTTGATGTGTACGAAAATGAGCCTCGTTTCAGTACCGGATTAAAAACGCTTGAAAACGTTGTGCTGACGCCACATGTAGGAACACAAACGGTTGAAGACAGGGGAAATATGCAGAAAGAAGTCGTGTCGAATATACTGGGATACTTTGCCGGAGAAGCAATATCGAAAGTGAATTGAGAATATTTGAGAATAAAAGGATAAAAAAGTCTTGTATTTCAGGATTTTTGTTTTACCTTTGCGCTCGCTTTTCAAGCAAACCGGAGATTCCGTAGCTCAGCCGGTAGAGCACATCACTTTTAATGATGGGGTCCTGGGTTCGAATCCCAGCGGGATCACAAAAAACCGAAGTAAAACATAGTAAAATCCTGATTTTCATTGAAAATCGGGATTTTTGTTTTAAAAGTTCATGCCCACTTTCTAAATCTCACGCTCACCAGTAAAATCCTCACCACACCCATCATATTTAAGAAATCTATCATTCCTCTTCATTTCTATCAATAAAATATCAATAATAATATTTTAATGTAAAATGCATGTAATTAGTATCATAATGGTAGATTTATATTGATAATCTATCCTATTGCTCATTTTTTAACTAATAAACTTTCAAAATGTTTTGCTTGTTTGAAAAATATACTCTTACTTTGCGTACGTATTTCAGTAATCAACGAAGCGCTTCAAATTATTAATTAGTTATTCATTTATTTTTTACTATTATGGATTGTTACAAAAAAAGGTTATCTGTTCTATCTTTATCAGCAGTCTCTCTTATGAGCTGTTTAGGTAGTTATGCGCAAGGAAGCGGCGAAAGCGAAGAGTTTAAGCCTTCATTTCACGCAGGTTTATTAATGCATACGTATGCAAGCGCTCAACAAAAAGGTTTTGGCAGCTCGCTCGAATCAGGTTCTGCGGACTCTTGGGATGTGGGGGCTAGCTTGTACAGGGCCAGGATTATGACCGAAGCCCGGTTGACTAAAAAGGATTATATTTTCGTAGAAACAGAATTGACCTCTTCTTTGGGGGGAAGCGATAAAGCAGCTGCCATAAAGATTCTGGATGCGCAATATGATCATATTTTCAGCGACCAGCTTGTTGTTTCGGCTGGTAAAATACTGGTATCGCACAACCGCAATGGCTTACAGACAGCCAGTACGCTTATGGTCAACGATTTCACCTATTTTCAGTATCCTTACAACATGTCCGAAAGCAGTCCGTTGCAAAACGACTTGGGACGCGATATTGGGGTGAACATCAGCGGGGGATTCCTGAAAAATAAACTTAAGTACCGTTTGGGGGCTTTTGCCGGAAGACGCGAATTTGAGGGACAAGACAAATCGCCGTTACGTACGGTTGGTCGCTTGGAGTATAACTTTCTGGATATTGACAAGTATTCGGGTACCAACTTGGGCGTAGGAGAGACATTTACCCTGGCCGGCGGTTTTGATACGCAAGGTACATACGTAGCTGCAGGGCTGGATGCTTACTTGGATTATCCATTGAGCGAAGCAGGTTCTATCACCCTGAATGCCGCATGGGCACACCTCACAGGTGGCAACGACCTCACTAAAAAATACTCTTTTGCATCCATGATTCCCACCCAGAATACGCAATTGCTCGAATTGGGGTATTATTTCAAATCCTGCAAAATTCAACCTTGGATACGTTACGAAAAGCAGGATGTGAGTTCCGAAAGCAATCAAAGAGCTGGCTTGAGCGCCGAATCTTTTGACAAATTGAATACTTCTACTGTTTTCGGAGGTGGCCTCAGTTACTTCTTCAACGGCTACAATACCAATCTTAAATTGTCGTACGTGTCGATGACAAAAGGCGTATTACAGGCCACAGGCGACATTGAAGACAAATCTTACGGACAGGTGTGGCTGCAACTACAACTTTGCCTGTTTTAAAAACGAATCAAAAAAAATAAATAACAGGAAAATATGAAAAAATTAGTATCAAAGATATGCTACGCGCTATCTATCACAGCTCTATCATTTGCCACAGTAGCCTGTTCGGGCGGTAAAACGCAAGAGGGCGATAAAAAAGCCGACGAAAACACCGTAGAAATAGGTATTCTCCACTCCCTCAGCGGAACAATGGCCATATCCGAAGTGTCGCTCCGCGATGTATTGTTGATGGGTATTGACGAAATCAATGCTTCGGGCGGAGTGCTGGGGAAACAAATCGTACCCAAAATAGTCGATCCGGCTTCCGATTGGGATTTATTCGCCGAAAAATCGAAGGAATTATTGAGCCAGGACAAAGTAAGTGTGGTGTTCGGTTGCTGGACATCCGTTTCTCGCAAATCGGTATTGCCTGTGTTTGAGGAATATAAAGGCTTGCTTTTTTACCCCGTTCAATACGAAGGACAGGAATGTTCACCCAACATCATCTATACGGGAGCAACGCCCAATCAGCAGTTGATACCTGCCGCTCAGTACCTTATGAGCAAAGAAGGCGGAGCATACAAAAAATTCTATTTGCTTGGAACGGACTATGTATTCCCACGCACGGCAAACACCATTCTTAAAAACTTTTTGTTGGCGCAAGGTGTTCCTGCCGAAAATATTATCGAAGAATATACCCCTTTCCACCACCAGGATTATCAGACAATTGTGTCTAAAATCAAACGTTTTGCGGCATCGGGTGGCGCGTGTGTGCTGAGTACCATCAACGGCGACAGCAACGTGCCTTTCTACAAAGAGTTTGCCAATCAGGGGATGAGCTCATCGGTTTGCCCGATTATGGCATTCTCGGTTGCCGAAGACGAATTAAGAGCGATGGATACCGAATTTTTAGTGGGACACCTGGCTGCATGGAACTATTTCGAGTCTATCAAAACTCCCGAAAATTTCAAATTTGTCGAAAACTTTAAAAATTACTGCAAGGCTCAAAATCTGCCCGGAGGCGACGAACGCGTTACCGATGACCCGATATGCTGGTCGTACACCGGTTTGTATTTGTGGAAAGCTGCTGTAGAAAAAGCCGGTTCTTTTGAAGTGGAAAAAGTCATCGCTGCCTTGTCCGACATGGAAATCAGTTCGCCGTCGGGTACGGTGAAAATGCACACCGACAATCACCACTTGGCAAAGAAAGCGATAATCGGCGAAATCAGACCCGACGGTCAATTCGATATTATCTGGGAAACAGAAGGCTTGGTGATACCTGAGCCATTCAGCGAATATGCTAAATAAGTAAGCGCTATATACGAGGCTTTTCATATCTGATTAATGTAACTAAATGATTACTCCATGAGATTTTTAACACTCATTGTAATATTATTGGTAAATGTGGCTGTTAGCAACTTGTCTGCCCAAATTGAAAGGGCAGACAAGGCTATAGCCTTGATTTTAAGCAACGATGAAGATCGAATGGATGAGGCGGTTAGCTTCCTGGCCGATAAACGCGATGCCGCGACCTTCCATTTTATTGATGCCGCTGTAAACGGTAATCTATACAAATACAACGATATAGCAGTCGGCGTTGAGCACGACAGTAAGGCGGATAGTTATTACCGGCTTTATCCGCTATATGAAAAAATAGATGAGACAGAACTCAGGAAAGAGGAGCTCGTCCAAGTGAAAGTATCTCGCACTAACAGGCTGGCGTTCAACACAATTATGCATCTCGTCAATTTGGAAAGCAGCAAAGATGACTTGCGTATATCGGCCTACAAGCAAGTGGCAACTTCTGCCGACCCCGATATGTTGAAACTACTGGAAACTTATTGCGACAAAGAAGAACAAGAAACCGTAAAATTGGCTGCCGAACAGGCAATCAACGTGCTACGGCTTACTGTCGGAGACGACAGTCAACAAAAAATAGCCCTCGATTACTTCGGAGCTAAAAACAACAACGAAACATTGCCCGTACTGAACGAATACATCAAACGGGAAAATATAAAAAATGAAAATCGCGAAATTGCCGAAAAATACATAAGCGACATAGAATCTGACCAGCAAGTGGCCGAAATTGCTCAAAACATATTCAGCGGGCTGAGCCTGGGAAGCATCCTTTTGCTGGTGGCTCTCGGCCTTTCGATTATATACGGCTTGGCGGGCATCATCAACATGAGCCACGGAGAATTCATCATGATTGGCGCCTATACCACCTATTGTGTACAGCAGTTCTTTATAAATAACCTTCCTCAGGCATGGCTCGACATGGCATTTTTCCTGTCGCTACCCATCTCGTTTATCGTGGCCGCCCTTTTTGGCTTAGCTATCGAACGCCTGATTATCAGGCATCTTTATAGCAAGCCGCTCGAAAGTCTGCTGGCAACATGGGGTATCAGCCTGATACTTATTCAAATAGCCCGAAATATTTTTGGAGACCTGACTTCGGTAAAAGCTCCTGCCGTTTTATCGGGTGGTTTTGAAATAATGGATGGACTGATATTGCCATACAACCGGCTGTTTATTATGATATTAAGCGCTCTTATATTTATTTTGGTGTATCTCCTTTTCCAAAAAACACGCTTGGGTATCAAAATCAGGGCGGTTACGCAAAACCGCAACATGAGCGCCTGCGTAGGCATATCGACAAAGAAAATCGACATGACCACATTTATGATAGGTTCGGGACTGGCCGGTATCGCCGGATGCGCCATTACGCTGATAGGCAATGTAGTACCCAATATGGGGCAAACCTATATAGTCGATTCTTTCCTTGTGGTGGTAACCGGTGGCGTTGGGAAACTGATAGGATGCGTAGTATCGGGGCTGAGCATGGGTATTTTCAGCAAATTTTTCGAGATTGAATTTGAAGCAGTTTACGGAAAGGTGCTGATGCTGGTACTGATAATTGTGTTCCTCCAATACAAATCAAAAGGATTATTTCCCGATAAAGGCCGGATTGGTGATGATTAATAAAATTGACTAGTTATGAAAGATAAATTACTCTACATATTGTTTCTACTCGTATTCATGATTCTGATGCCTGTCGCAAATGTCTTAGGGCTGGTGGATATTAATACGGTAACGCTTTGGGGACGCTATTGCTGCTTTGCAATTGCCGCTATCGGCGTCGATCTCATCTGGGGATATACGGGTATTATGACAATGTGCCACGCCTTCTTCTTTTGCTTGGGCGCTTATGGGATGGGCATGTATATGACCGTCGCCAATCTGCCTGACGGACAGGCCGTTCCCGATTTCATGTCGTGGAACCAAGTGCAATCATTGCCTTTTTTCTGGGTTCCTTTTCAAAATCTTCCGGGGGCTATCATTTTCGGATTGCTTGTTACCGGTTTGTTCGCTTTCCTGTTCAGCTATTTTATATTCCGCAGAAGAATCAAAGGCGTATTTTTCGCCATCATTACACAAGCTTTGGCCTTGGCTATGTATTTGCTTTTTTCGCGCAACGAGACCATGCTCGGCGGATCGAACGGACTTACCAACTTCCGGTATTTGCTCGGATTCGACTTGCACTCCACCGATGTAAAATTGGGGCTTTATATGATTACGATACTCATGCTTGCCCTCATCTTCTTCCTGTCGAAGCAACTAACGGCCTCTAAATTTGGGAAAGTGCTTATCGGTATTCGTGATAGCGAATCGCGGCTACGATTTACCGGATACAAAGTTGTCAGTTACCAAACGGCCATATTTGTTATCGGAGCTATTATCGCTGCTATTGCCGGTATGCTCTACCTGCCTCAAACCGGTATTATAACACCCGGACGCATGGATGTGAAAGCATCCATCGAAATGCTGATATGGGTGGCGCTGGGCGGACGTGGCAATCTGAAAGGCGCTGTGGCGGGTGCGTTAATTGTAAACGTGCTGTACAGCACATTCACTTCGCTGATGCCCGAAGCATGGCCTTACATACTGGGCGCGTTGTACATAATCACTGTTCTTTATATGAACAACGGCGTTACAGGCCTGTTGGGGACTATTGGCAATAAATTAAGAATCACAAAATTATCAACCTCTAAATAATACGATTATGCTGTCTATTTCAAATCTAAATGTGTCTTTCGGTGGTGTACAGGCTTTAAATATGGGCAGTTTTGAGCTGCGAAACAAAGAGTTACGGGTTATTATCGGCCCTAATGGAGCCGGCAAATCCACCTTCATGGACGTCTTGTGCGGAAAAACGCCGCCGATGGACGGAAATGTGTTGTTTAAAGGGAAAAACCTGATTGGCAAAACCGAAATAGAAATAGCCCGGATGGGTATCGGTCGCAAGTTTCAGAAACCATCTGTTTTCGAGGGGCTTACCGTATTCGATAACCTGATGCTCGGACTAAAGTCGAAAAAAGGCTTCCTGTCGTCTATGTTCTTTAAATTGTCGCAGGAACAATCGGACAAAATTTTGGATGTGGCTCATCGGGTCAATCTGGATAAAGAGCTGGATTCGCTGGCCGGTTCGTTGTCGCACGGCCAAAAACAATGGCTCGAAATAGCCATCGTCCTGCTGCAAGACCCCGACCTGATGCTGATTGACGAACCCGCAGCAGGCATGTCGGACTCCGAAACAGCCCGAACAGGCGAACTGCTTTGCGAACTTGCAAAAGACAACGGCGTCATCGTCATCGAGCACGATATGCACTTTGTGGAACAAATAGCGCAGGAAAAAGTTACCGTTTTGGTTCATGGCGAAATCCTGACCGAAGGAACATTTGATGAAGTGAAAAACAACCAGGCGGTCATCGACTGCTATCTGGGGGTGCCCTCACAACAAGAAAATAATAGAAACCACTGTTGTTATGGAAGCTGAAACAATTCTGGAAACAAAAAATATTCAGGCCGCCTACGGAGAAAGCCGGATATTGTGGGGGGTAGATATGCAAGCCCAAAAAGGGAGTGTAACAACAATCATGGGTCGCAATGGCGTGGGTAAAACAACCTTGTTGCGCACAATTATGGGCTTGGTAAGAACCAAAGAACCGATTGTGTTCAAAGGCGAAGAAATACAAAACCGCTCTACTTATAAGCGGGCCAAACGGGGTATCGGCTATGTACCCCAAGGAAGGGAAATAATCCCCAAACTAACCGTATATGAAAACATCCTGATAGGGACAGAATCGCGTAACGACTCGATGCGCTCGTTCGACGAAGACGAAATTTACGGCTTGTTTCCTATCCTGAAAGATTTTCGCAATCGCCTGGGGGGTAATCTGAGCGGCGGACAGCAGCAGCAGTTGGCCATCGCCCGCGCGCTGGTCGGAAAACCCGATTTGCTGATTCTCGACGAACCGACCGAAGGGATACAGCCATCCATTACATTTGAGATTGCCGATGTTTTGAACCGCTTGGTACAGCGTGGCCTCAGCATTTTGCTGGTGGAGCAGAAACTGGACTTTGCCCGTCGCCTTTCGGACTATTACTACATAATGGACAGAGGAAAAATGGTGAAACACGCCGATAAGAAACAAATTGATTTTGATGAGCTAAAGAAATATTTATCAGTATAAACCCACAATGCGCCAATTGGGGCGCATTCGTATATCGTTAACAATATGAGACTTACACCAAGAGATGTTGAAAAATTAATGTTGCATACAGCTTGCGTAGTAGCACAGAAAAGATATGCAAGAGGATTGAAATTGAATTACCCGGAGGCCATAGCGCTTATATCGGGGCAATTGCTCGAATTCATCCGGGACGGACATAGCTTGTCCGAATTAACCAAATTGGGCAAAGAAATTCTGGGAACAGACGATGTGATGCCCGGTGTGGCCGGCATGATAGAGCAGGTACAGGTGGAAGGAACCTTGCTTGATGGCACCAAACTGGTATCCGTGCATCACCCCATCTGTCAAAAAACGGCAAATCCCGGACTGGCTTTGTATGGCTCTGGATTAACGCGAGCTGCTACCAATATAGATACCGACAACAGTATGCATGTGGAACCGGGAGCCATTGAAACATTGGCCGAGCCTATCACCTGCAATGCCAACCGGAAAACAATCAGCCTGAAAGTTACCAATACCGGAACGCGTCCTATCCAAATTGGCTCGCATTGCTGTTTTGAGGAAACAAACAAGGCCCTTTCCTTCGACCGGAAAGCCGCTATCGGTTTCCGCCTGAATATTCCGGCAGGAACAGCCGTACGCTTCGAAGCCGGTGAAACAAAACTGGTGGAACTGGTGGAACTGGCCGGAGACAAACTCATATTCGGAGGCAACGGATTAGTGAACGGATCGTACGAGAACAAACAAGATAAAATTGCAATCACTTTGCAGGAACAAGGTTTTACCAACTAAAAAACAGAAGAATTATGGCACAGATCGACAGAAAATTATATGCCTCAATGTACGGAATCACCACAGGCGATAAAGTTACCTTGGGCGACACCAACCTGAAGATACAAGTAGAAAAAGATTACACCATATACGGCGAAGAGTGCGTGTTTGGAGGAGGAAAAGTAATCAGGGACGGAATGGGGCAAGCCTCGGGTTTTAGCGATGAAGAAGTCCTCGATTTGGTAATAACCAATGTCCTTATAATAGATTACAAAGGCATTTACAAGGCGGATGTCGGCATTAAAAACGGCAAGATAAAAGGCGTAGGCAAAGCAGGGAACCCCCATATACAACAAGGAATAAGCCCGGGCTTGATTATCGGCGCCATCACGGAAGTTATTTCGGGCGAAGGGCAAATCCTGACGGCAGGAGCCATCGACACGCACGTGCACTACATCTGTCCGCAGCAATCGGACGAAGCTTTGGCTGCCGGAATCACCACGTTTGTCGGCGGCGGTACGGGTCCGGCTACCGGCACATACGCAACAACCTGTACGCCCGGCGCTTTTTACATACAAAAAATGATGGAAGCGACAGACAATATCCCCGTCAACTTTGGCTTTCTGGGAAAAGGAAATTCAAGCAAGCCCGCCGCCCTCGAAAGTCAGCTGAAAGCAGGAGTATTGGGCTTGAAATTGCACGAAGACTGGGGCTCGACACCGGCGGCTATCGATACCTGCCTGAAAGTCGCAGACGAATACGATGTGCAGGTCTGCATCCATACCGATTCTATCAACGAATGCGGATTTTTGGAAGATACGCTCAAAGCTTTTGACGGGCGCACCATACATACCTATCATACCGAAGGCGCCGGAGGCGGTCATGCCCCCGACATAATGAAAGTCTGCGGCTATTCCAATATCATCCCTTCGTCCACAACACCCACCAACCCGTACAGTATCAATACGGTGGACGAACATTTGGACATGCTGATGATATGCCATCATCTCGACCACGACAATCCCGAAGATGTAGCATTTGCCAAAAGCCGCATCCGTCAGGGTACAATTGGGGCGGAGGACTTCTTGCACGATATGGGCGCTATTTCCATCTTCACTTCCGACTCTCAGGCCATGGGACGTATAGGTGAAGTCATCTGCCGTACCTGGCAAATAGCCTCGCGGATGAAGGAAGTGAGAGGCGTTTTGCCCGAAGACGAATCGACCGGTTGCGATAATTATCGCGTGAAGCGCTATGTGGCGAAATACACCATCAATGCCGCATTGGCGCACGGATTATCCCACATAGTAGGTTCGATAGAAAGCGGCAAATTGGCCGACCTCGTTTTGTGGCGACCCGAATTCTTCGGTTCCAAACCCGAAACAATTATCAAGGGTGGCGCCATTGCCTATGCACAAATGGGCGACCCCAATGCCTCCATACCCACCCCCGAACCCTATATCTCGCGTCCGATGTATGGCGCATTGGGTAAAGCGGCAGGCGCCACCTCCTGCGTATTTGTCAGCGAAGCATCGCTCGACACGGTGAAAGGATATGGGCTGAATAAAATGGTAAACGCCGTAAAAGGGTGCCGGATAGTTTCTAAAAACGATTTGAAACTGAATAACTACATGCCCAAAATAGAGATCAACACAAAAACCTTTGAGGTATTGGTGGACGGAAAACCGATAGTCGCCCAACCTGCCAAAAAATTACCGTTGACGCAGTTGTATAATTTGTTTTGAGATACTGCTTATGTCTTTCGGTAAAGTACCCATAAAAGACTGCGCACGTTACGGATGAGATTCCTCTCTTTGGTCGGAATGACTCGCCTCTTAGTGGTTTAAGGGATGAGAAAGTGGCGGCGAAGCCGCCACTTTCTCATCCTTTCTCCAAAAAAGGAGACTGTCATTTCGAGCGTAGCGAGAAATCTCCTTCTCATATTTGTTGTACATTGTTTTAATAAAATATACCTTTGTGTTTTAACAATAAATAAAGGCAAACCGGTAATGACAAAAAGGAAAAATTACCAATACACGCTTCGGTTATACAACTGGATGTATGCCATTGCTTTGGCGATGGTTGGCATGTTGTCGTTTTCCTGTCAGATACTGATTCAGAATTACTTGTCGAATCAAAAATCGGATACTCACCTCATCAATTATGCGGCCAAGTTAAGATCCGATTCGCAGTCTCTGGTCAAATACGCCCTTTTACTCGAACAGGGACGGGATTACCGCTCGAACCGCAAAAACTTTGAAAATACCTACCGCCAGTGGAAAGAAACCTACCGCAGCTTGAGGGAAGGTAGCGATTTTCTCAATATTCCGCACAACGAAAATAAGGAACTGGACGAACTGTTCATCATCATCGACAAACCCTACAACGAAATGGTAGATGCCGCCGATGGAATGTGTCGGCAACTGTATGCCTCCGACAATTACAACGAAGCGGATATAAGTCCGTACATAGATGTACTGCTCAAAAACGAAAAAACCTACCTGCTGGGCATGGAGATGATTGTCTTCGATTACGACCGTGTGCTGCGGAATAACATTGATTTTTTGCGGAAACTGGAATGGATTTTATTCGGAATACTGGTGGTGTGCCTCATCCTCGAGATTTTTGTCATATTTAAACCACTCTCGAAAAAGTTGAAGGCATCGTTCACCGATTTGGTCGATACGGAAACCTATTCCCGCCAGTTGATAGAGCAAATACAGGAAACAAACAAGGAGCTGGAACAATCGCATAAAGAACTCAGGGAAGTGAACTTTGCCTTGGAAAAAGCAACATACCTGGTCAAAACCGACCTCTCGGGGAACATTATATACGCAAACGATAAATATTGCAACGTAACACGCTATTCCATGTCCGAATTGCGCGGAAAGCCGCTGTTCTACAACAATATGGGTGAAGAAAAGAGCATCATATACAGCCATATCGAAAATGCGGAAGTGAGAAATGAAGTGTGGCAGGGCGAAATATTCGACCATGCTTCGGACGGAACAGGTTTCTGGATGAATGTTACTCTGATGCCGATATTCAACAGCAAAGGGCAACTTTACAGGTATTATGCCATCTGTTTCGACATCACAAAAAGAAAACAGGTAGAAACAGAAATCCATCTGCTCATGGAAGAGAAGATGAAGCAAAAAGACGAACTTCAGAAAATTCGCTCCGAATCGATTATGGCCGGTGAAGAGCGGGAAAGAAAAAGAATAGCCGCCGAAATACACGACGACATAGGCCAGATGCTCACCGCGCTGAAGATGCGGATGGAAATTATAGAGGCCGATAAAAACAAGTCGAAAAAAGATTTGACAGAGATAAAAGACATCATCATATCCATTATCAACGAAACACGAAAAATTTGTGCCGAACTGCTTCCCAGTGTTTTGGACGATTTCGGGCTGAAAGCCGCCATAAACGATTTGCTGAAAACCATACGCACCTCCACCCGGTTGCAGGTGCAACTGCACGATAATATGGATGCCGGCTTGTTGACCGACACGCAGGAAATTGTTATATACCGGATTTTGCAGGAGGCCACAAATAACATTATCAAACACGCCGATGCCCGGAATATAGACATAACCTTGGAGTCCGATGCCGAAAATATCTATATCAAAATTCAGGACGATGGCATAGGTTTCGACTGGGATATGAACACTTTATACGATATGGAAGACGCCCGGAAAACCTACGGATTGATCAGTATGAAGGAACGAGCCGGTTTATTGGGAGCCAGCTTCAGGATACAGTCGGTGATAGGGGAGGGGACAACGATAGAGTTAGAAATACCTGTGCAAGAAATATAAAACCGGATAAGCCTGAGATATTAGATGAAAAAGATTAGCATTTTATTGGCCGACGACCACGAGATTTTCAGAAATGGGGTGGAATACCTGATAAATAACGAGCCCGACATGGACGTCATAGCAACCGCCATCAATGGATGGGAAGCCTTGCAGAAAGGAATTGAACTGCAGCCCGATATTATATTGATGGATATTTCGATGCCTGTGATGACCGGACTGGAAGCCGCCGCTAAATTGAAGGAAGAAGGCGTCAAGTCCGATATTATTTTCTTTTCGCTCTACGACAGAGACGATTATGTGTTGCAGTCGTTGAATATAGGCGTAAAAGGCTATATACTGAAAGATGCTCCGAATAATACATTCCTGAAATCAATCCGTCAGGTTACGAAGGGTCATTTTTTCTACTCGGGCGATCTGACCAATTTGCTGGTTACCGAATACCTGAAGAAAGACAAACAACCCGAAAAAAATCTGCGCACGCAACTCTCGAAACGTGAAGTGGAAATATTAAACCAGATAAGGGAAGGAAAGAACAACAAAGATTTGGCCACAACATACAACGTGAGCACACGTACCATAGAAGCCCACCGCCTCAATATTATGCGGAAATTGGGCGTGAAGCAAATAGAAGCCGCCATAGAGCTGGCTATTCACGAAAACATTATTTGAGAAGGCGAAGTCAATATAGGAACGCAAATTACGCAGATTACGCGAATTATCGCAATTTATATATTGTTTAAAATCGGTCAATTCATAAAATTATTTGCGTGAATTTGCCTAATCCGCGTAATTTGCGTTCTTTCTGTGTTAGGCTATTTACCCTCTTATTTCCGGTATATTCCAGCCTTTTTTTATTTATAGCGTTGTCTCGAGTTTAATATTTCTTGCGTGTTTTCCAGCGCCCAATCCACCAGGCTTTGAATGTGGGGCATCAGTTCGTAACCCGATTTGGTGAGCTTATACTCAACCTTGGGGGGAACCTCGGGATATATCGTTCTGTTTACCAGGCCATCGGCTTCCAGCGAGCGCAATGTTACGGCCAGCATCCGCTCCGAAACATCGCCGATAGAGCGGTATATATCGCTGAAACGCATGGCGCCATTCGCAGTTAGGGTAATCAGCACCAACAGCGACCACTTACTGCCCAGTCTGCTGAGAATAGTGCGTATGGGACAAGGTGTATTTTCGTCTGTGAGAAAGGTTTTCATGTTCTGTTCCGATGTATTTTGCTGTAAATCAATATTACTTACTTGCTTGTAAGTATGTTCTCTTTTTGTTCGCTCTTGCTTTCCTGAACTATTCAATGTATATTTACATCACAAAAGTAATAAACTTACTTTTGATAATTGTATTATTTAAACTATTTTAGATTATGGCAAAGAAAGTGGCAGTATTAGTAGTAAATCCGGTAAACGGATTTGGTTTGTTCCAATATTTGGAAGCATTTTTCGAAAACGGTATTCTTTATAAAACATTTGCGGTAGCCGATACCACCCAAATAAAGACAAATTCGGGAGTCAGCCTGCAAACTGACGATGTGATTGCCCAGCTGAAAGGACACGAAGATGAGTATGACGCACTGGCATTTGCCTGTGGAGATGCCATGCCCAAATTTGGCGAAAATGCAGGGAAACAGTACAATCAGGATATGTTGGCGGTGATAAGTAGTTTCAACGCCAAAGGCAAAGCATTGCTCGGACACTGTGCATTCGCCATGCTTCTCGACAATCTGGGAATAGGCAACGGCAAAAAAGTAGCGCTACACCCCTACGTCAAACCACACGTAAAGAACGTAATAGGAACAGACGAAAAATCGGTAATAGCCGGAAATCTCTACACCGCCCAAACCGAAAACACCGTTTGGACGCTCCTTCCCGAGTTTATTCAAAGCTTGAAGTAAGGTATAGAGCAACGAAGTGCAAAGACACGGAAGCGCAAAGGTTTGATTATCTTTGCGCTTTTTGGTTTATTTTATTAAACTACCTACCCCTAAGGCAAACGCATGAAAAATTTTACTGCTTATGTCTTTCGGTAAAGTTGCTGATATGAGCAGGAGATTTCTCGCTACGCCCGAAATGACAGTCTCCTTTTTAGGAGAGGGGAGGAAGAAGCGGCGGCGAAGCCGCCGCTTCTTCCTCCCTTAAACCACCAATAGGCAAGTCATTCCGACCAAAGGGAGGAATCTCATCCGTAACAGTAGTTCTAAAATTTTTCAGGTTTGCCCTGTACCTACAACAAAAAACTCTTGCAATTCAAAAAGAAATTGTACTTTTGCAACATTTATTAGAAATAAAGCTCATAATTAGTGATTTATCCCGAAAACTTTGAAGTTAAAATAGGATTCGACAAAATACGCCGCTTGCTTGGCGAAAAATGTTTAAGCAGTTTGGGCGAGGAATATGTCGGCAACATGTCCTTTTCAACCGATTACAGGGCCATATCGGAACAACTTTCGCAGACGGACGAATTTGTCCGCATCCTGCAAGGGGAGGACGATTTTCCGGTCAGCTTTTATTTTGATATACGCCCTTCGCTGAAAAATATACATGTAGAAGGGACTTGGCTCGACGAAAATACCTTGTTCGACTTGCGGCGGTCGCTGCAAACGATACACGAAATAGTGGCTTTTCTGAAAAATGAAGAGGGTGATGATGCCCTCTACCCTCATCTTCAGGCTTTAACCGGAGAAGTCGTTATTTTCCCCGATTTGATAAAGAAAATTGACAACATCCTCGATAAATTCGGTCGGGTTAAGGACAATGCCTCTCCCGAACTGAATCGCATCCGGCGGGAAATCTTCCAAACAACCGGCAGTATTTCCAAAACGCTCAATTCTATCCTCCGCTCGGCACAATCGGAAGGGCTTGTCGAAAAGGATGTGGCTCCTACCATGCGCGATGGGCGTTTGGTGATACCTGTCGCTCCGGCTTTCAAACGAAAATTGAAAGGCATTGTTCATGACGAATCGGCTTCGGGTAAAACCGTATTTATTGAACCTGCCGAGGTGGTGGAGGCAAACAACCGCATCAGGGAACTCGAAAACGAAGAGAAGCGGGAGATTATAAAAATATTCACCGCTTTCACCGATACCATACGCCCGTTGGCTCCCGACATCATTCAATCGTATGGTTTTCTTGCACTTATCGACTTCATCCGGGCAAAAGCAAATCTGTCCATCGAAATTGATGCGATTAAACCGGCGCTCGAAAATAGACAGCAAATATGCTGGGACAAGGCCAGGCATCCGCTGCTCTATCTTTCGCACAAACGGCAAAACAGGGAAACTGTTCCCCTTGATATATACCTCGACGAAACAAACCGCATCCTGATTATCTCCGGCCCCAATGCAGGAGGTAAGTCCGTGTGTCTGAAAACGGTAGGCTTGCTTCAATACATGCTGCAATGCGGTATGCCGATTCCTTTGAGCGAGAGTTCGAGGGTGGGTATGTTCAACGATATTTTCATTGATATAGGCGACGAACAATCCATCGAAAACGACCTGAGTACATACAGTTCTCACCTGACCAACATGAAGTTCTTCGTCCGAAATTGCAACCCCCAAAGCATCTTGCTGATAGATGAATTTGGCGGCGGAACCGAGCCCCAGATTGGCGGAGCCATTGCCGAATCGCTGCTGAAAAGGTTTAACGAAAAAGCTTCGTTCGGAATCATAACCACCCACTATCAGAATCTGAAACATTTTGCCAACGAAAACGAGGGCGTGATAAACGGGGCGATGCTCTACGACCGACACCTGATGCAACCCCTGTTTATGTTGTCGATTGGTAATCCGGGTAGTTCGTTTGCTATCGAAATTGCCCGGAAAATAGGATTGCCCGAGGATGTTATCGCCGATGCTTCCGAAATTGTGGGGAGCGATTACATAAACATGGACAAATACCTTCAGGACATTGTCCGCGATAAACGTTACTGGGAGGCCAAACGGCAGAATATCCGCCAAAAAGAAAAGCGACTGGATGAAATTACCTCGACCTACGAAACGGATTTGGCCGCCATCGGAAAACAACGGAAAGAAATAATAACGAAAGCCCGAACCGAAGCCGAAACGCTGCTCTCGGAAGCCAACGCCAGAATCGAAAATACCATCCGCAACATACGGGAGGCGCAGGCCGAAAAGGAAAAGACCAAGCAGGCGCGTCAAAGTCTGAATGAATTTAAAGACAGCCTCAAAGACGAAGAAGACAAGGCAAACGACAAAATCAGCCGCAAAATACAGAAGTTGAAGGAGCGCGAACAGGCCACCAGAAATAAAACAAAGAACAGGGAAGAACAAAAAAACGAACTTGTTTCGGTCGGCGACAATGTCCGCATAAAAGGGCAAACAACTGTCGGCGAAGTGATTGATATACAGGATAAGAACGCCATCGTAGCTTTTGGCATGATAAAAACCACCACCAAGCTCAACTCGCTCGAACGTGTCGGCAAGAACCAGATGAAACGCGAGGCGCAATTGTCGGGTACCGTATCCAAAGCCCGCGATATTATTAACGAGAAGAAACTCAACTTCAAACTCGATATTGACGTGCGGGGTATGCGCGGTGAGGAGGCCTTGAATGCCGTAATGTACTTCATCGACGATGCCATCCAGTTAAGCGTTTCCCGCGTCCGCATCCTTCACGGAACAGGAACAGGCATCCTGCGTCAACTTATCAGGGATTACCTGCGCACCGTAAACGGCATCAGCAACTTCCAGGACGAGCACGTGCAATTTGGCGGAGCCGGTATTACTGTTGTGGATTTGGAATGAGGGCTGCAGTTATTCGCAAATACTATTCAATATAGCTTCGAGAATAACTTTATATTTCTTTGGCGTACCTTTGTATTGATAGAAGCTGTATATTAAATTTTGAAACTCTTTCGGGGTCAATTGATCCATAACCTCAACTGTATAGCTGGCTAGCAACTCAAAACCGAATGGATGTATGTTGCTGTTGTGATTGATGAATGTGTGCTTACGAAAAGCAAAGCCATTGATTCGACTCACCAGCAAAATTGTGTTTAGCCCTCTAAATCATAGCCCATCGGGCTTACATATCAATAGAAAACAGTCTCCCCCATACACAGATTGTCCGTAGGACATTCACCGATTTATCCGTGTATCCCCTACGGGGAAAATGGTTAATCGTAATGCTAATTTTCTATTGATATGGATGTCCTACGGACAATTGTCGTAAAAATAAGTGTCGTCCCTGCGGGACTAGATTTTGCCGGTAAACCGAAAAAAGTCCGAAGAACTTTTTTCATGGTTTGCCCTATCCCAAACAGGCCTACAACTATTTCGCCCTGATAAAAAAATTGAACCCGAAAATTTAATATTTGAACTTTAAACGTTTTTTTGTACTTTTGTGGCTTTATAGTTTTGGGGATGAGATACGGTTATTTATATTTATTGTTGTTCTGCTTACTATTTTCGTGTAGTTCTCCTAAAGAAGAAGCGGATAGCCTTAGCCCTCAGGAAATTAAAAAGTTCAACGGCAATTATGGTAAAACTTTCGACGATTTGCACGAGGTTCAGATTGTTGCCGCCCAAAAGAATGGCATAGCTCCCATGACTACCCGGGACGACACCCTGAAAATAAAAGACAAACTGGTACGCATCCCCAAAGAATTGGCTTACTACAAAGTGGATAAGCTAAAACATTCGGTGCCCTACCTCGTGCCAAAGGCTTCCGATTTGTTGCTGAAAATAAGTATCAACTTCCGTGATTCGCTCAACAGTAAAAAATTGCCCATCTACAAACCGATTATCACCAGCCTGACCCGTACCGAAGAAGACGTTAAGAGCCTGACCAAACGAAACGGCAACGCCAGTCAAAAATCGACCCATTGCTACGGAACAACTTTCGATATTTCGTGGCGCAGGTTCGAGAAACAAAACCCTTACGGAAAAGAGCTGAGTTCGGACAAGCTAAAATTGGTGCTGGGAGAGGTTCTGAGCGACCTGAAACAGCTGGATATGTGCTATGTGAAGCACGAACGCAAACAGGCTTGTTTCCATATAACTGTGAGGTAAATTATGGCAAACCGTTACTTTCTCTATTTATCGTATAATGGCGCAAACTACTGCGGCTGGCAGAGGCAACCCAATGGTAAAGCTGTTCAGGAAGTTATTGAAGATAGCCTGACCACCTTGCTCCGCCGCGAAACGCCGGTTGTGGGAGCGGGACGCACCGACGCCGAAGTGAATGCACGGATGATGGTCGCGCATTTCGATGCCGAGATAGACGATGCCGAAGCTCAAAAGCTGATTTACAAACTGAATGGCTTTTTACCCAAAGACATTGCAATACAGCAGATAATACAGGTGAATGAGGATGCCCACGCCCGTTTTGACGCCACTTCGAGGCTATACCGCTATTACATCACTACCCGAAAAGATCCCTTTCTGGTCGATTCGCATTACCGTATTTCCGAAGAATTGGATGTGGACAGAATGAATGCCTGCGCCAACATCCTGTTCGAGTTTGAAGATTTCTCCAGTTTCAGCAAATTGCATACCGATGTGAAAACGAACAACTGCCGGATGATGCAGGCTCAATGGGAAAAGAAAGGGCGCGAATACATATTCACGGTGCAGGCCAACCGCTTCCTGCGGAACATGGTGCGGGCAATTGTCGGTACGCTGATAGAAGCAGGCCGGGGGAAACTCGACGAAACAGGTCTGCGTAACGTTATCCTTGCCAAAAACAGGCAACTGGCAGGATGTTCGGTTCCCGGGCACGCGCTGTTTCTGGAAGAAATTGAGTACCCCGATAGTGTATTCAAACGACAATCAATTTAATTTACAAACAGCATGTGGTTATTATTAGCATTTCTTTCGGCATTTTTTTTGGGATGTTACGACATAAGTAAAAAAACTTCGCTACAAGGAAATGCCGTTATTCCGGTATTGTTTTTCAATACGCTTTTTTGCACCTTATTATTCACCCCTTTATTTTTGTTGTCGCGGTTTTATCCCGAACTACTGGGCGATACTATTTTCTATATCCCCGCCGTTAGCCTCGAAACCCATTCGTTCATCATTGTCAAATCGGTGATTGTGCTTTCGTCTTGGATATTCGGGTACTTTGCCGTCAAGCAACTGCCGCTGACTATTACAGGCCCCATCAATGCAACCCGTCCGGTTATGACGCTCGTAGGAGCCTTGTTAATATTCGGCGAGCGATTGAATCTGTATCAATGGATTGGTGTTTTGCTTACCATTATCTCCGTGTTTCTGTTATCGGCAACGGGGCGGAAAGAGGGAATAAACTTCCGCCGCAACAAATGGATATTGTTCATGTTCTTCGCAGCGGTGTTGGGCGCTATCAGCGGATTGTACGACAAATACCTGATGCAGCTTTACAGTTCCACCGCCGTGCAGTTTTGGTACAACTTGTATCAATGCATTCTGATGTTCGTTGTGCTTATTGTATTGTGGTATCCCGGGCGGGCAAAAACAACGCCATTCAGATGGAAATGGAACATCATTCTGGTCTCTCTGTTTTTAACCATTGCCGATTTCGTCTATTTCTATGCCTTGACCGATCCGAATGCGATGATTTCGATTGTTTCGATGATTCGCCGAGGCTCTGTTGTAGTTTCTTTTGCCGGAGGAGTCTTGTTTTTCCATGAAAAAAATCTAAAAGGCAAGCTAATCGACCTGATTTTAATCATAATAGGAATGTTTTTCCTATATTTGGGAACGAAAGCCCCCTAATCCCCCGTAGGGGGACTTTTAAGCCTCCAAAAGCTTTTACCTTTTCCTTTCTCCTTTTGGAGAAAGTCCCCGTAGGGGGATAGAGGCCGGGGAGGTTGGAGGGGCTGGGTTTTATTTATACTATATGCAATATGAAAAAATTATCGTTACTCTTACTATTTACCGTTGTTGTATGGCCCTTGCAGGCACAAAACATAAGCAGTATATTTCTCTCTGCTCCCGATGATGTTTTGTTTGGGATGGATGCATCAAGCAAAAACCTGTTGCTCGCCAACCCGAACGACACAGTTGTGGTGGAAGTCGCTTCGGCGCTAAACGGGAAAGTAAAACGCCTGGGAATATCCGATGATTTTATCGCATTGGAAACATCCTCTGTTGGCGCCTTGCAACTCAAGTTGCTGCCTTTGATAAACAATTCGCAGATTGTTTGTGTGGTAAATACCGTCTGCGGAAAATCCTGCGACAGTCGCATCCGTTTCTACACCACCGATTGGTCTCCACTAGAGAATACCACGGCGCTTTTCCCTCAATTAAATGCCGATTCGTTTATTAAGCCGGATGTTGATCGCACAAGCGACGATTTCCGAAATGCCTCGGTCGCCCTGGATCTGCCGGTAATAAAACTGGAACTCAACGCAACAGACACCGCCATAAATGCCTGTCTTGATATAGAAAGCTATTTGTCGGAAGAAGACTACGAAAAAATCAAACCGTTTTTAATTGATTCGCCCAAGGTTTTTAATTGGGATAAAAGCGGGTTTCGGGAATTAAGAATTGAGAATACGACTTCTGTCATTGCGGGTCGGATCCTGCAATGACAAGCTCAAAAAAGGGCAGGCGAACCCTGCCCCTACGTTGACCCATTAACCTTGTACTTCAAACTTCAATACCGAATCCTGTCGGGCATAACGGCCATCTTAACATCCATCTTTTGAAGGCTTTTCAGGAGGAGCTTTTGGCTGTATTCCTCTTCGCCCATGAAAAATCTCAGGGCTTTGACTTTGGTACTGCCTAACGATTCTTCCAGCAGTTGGCTGAAGAAATCTTTTTTCGCCGGATATTTGGCAAGGATGTATGCGTCTATTTTGGCTGCTTCGGCGGCAATTTTCAGGGCGTCTTCTATGTTTCCCAGTTTGTCCACCAATCCTATTTCCAAGGCTTGTTTGCCTGTCCACACGCGCCCTTGTCCGATGGAATCAATTTCGGCTTTTGTTTTTGAGCGGCCGTCGGCGCAACGGGTAAGGAACAAGTCGTATCCGTTCTCAACGTATTTTTGAAGCATACGCGATTCTTCATCGGTGAATCCGCGCGATTGGGCGCTGATAAGGAATGGTATGCCAAATCTCATACCGCCATAACCGCCATGTGCGTTGGTGTTGACTTCGTCGAAAGTTACTCCCATTTTCCTGGCCAGTTCGGAGCCATCGGGTATCAAGCCGAATATGCCGATTGAGCCGGTCAGGGTTGTTGGTTCGGCGACAATGGTATTGGCCGCGCACGAAATATAGTAACCGCCCGATGCCGCATACGTTCCCATGGATACAACAACCGGTTTCACAGCTTTTAGTTCTGTTAGGGCATTCCATATCTGTTCTGAGGCAAAAGCGCTTCCGCCGGGCGAGTTGACACGGAAGACGACCGCTTTTACGTCCTCATCTTCTTTGAGCTTCTTCAACTCTTTTACATATTCTTTGGCCGTAATAACGGGGTCGGACGAAAAAATGCTGCTGCCGCTCTCCGCATCCACTATTTCGCCCTCGGCATACAATACGGCAATTTTATCTTTGCCGCTTTCTTTTTTCTTGAACGCTATGCTTGTCAGGTCTTTTACCGAGGCCAGATTCAGGTCATCTTTTTCATCTGTTCCGGTAAGGGATTTCAGGTAGGCTTCCAGGTTGTTTGCGTACATCAATGTGTCTATCATGCCATATTTTACAATGCTATCCACTTTCTCAAAAGTCAGGCATTGGTCGGCGTACTGGTTGAGTTGCGCTACCGGAATATTTCTGCATCCGGAGATGCCGTTTAGTATATGAGTCCACACATCGTTTATGTACGAGCTTGTTTGTAAACGGTTTGCATCGCTCATCTGATCCTGAATATAAGGCTCGACAGCCGATTTAAACGTTCCGACTTTGAACACCTGCATTTTTATTCCCAGCTTTTCGTACATACCTCTGACAAACATAATACCCGCACTCACTCCGTGAAAATCGAATGTGCCGCTGGGATTCATAATCACCTTGTCGGCTGTAGATGCAATATAATAAGCGCCTTGCGAATACGAATCGCCGTAAGCAACAACAAATTTGCCCGATTCCTTGAAGTCAATCAAGGCATTTCTTACCGGCTCCATATCGGCAATTCCGCAATTGAGGCTGCCGGCTTTGATATAAATACCTTTTATCTCGTCGTTTTCTTTTGCTTTTTTTATGGCATCGGTCATATCGTCCAAGCCAGTACTTTCCGATTCGCCCAACAGCGCCGCAAATGGGCTTGAGTTTTCGCGCTCGTTAATCACGCCATTCAAGTCGAGAACAAGTATGGTCTTATCTTCCAAATGATAACCCGATGAGCCACTCATGGCAATGCCGATAAAAACAAGGAAGGACAAAAATCCAAGAATACTTGCACCAATAATTACGCCCAGGATAGAGGCAAATAAGGTTTTGAAGAAATCTTTCATAATTATGTGATTTTTAAGTAGATATTTTTAGTTCATCGCTAATAGTATTCGATGCAGTTTTTTCATGATGTGGTAGAGTTTGTATGAGTTATGGCGTAATTATTTGTCTCTTTCATTGTCAAATAATTCATTAAGTTTTTGTTGCAGCATCTTTTTGTCAGGGAGTTGAGTTTGGTATTGCGAAACCATTGTCGGAGATAAGTAACGGCTCAAAGCGTATTCAACTACTGTGTCGTCCTTGTCTTTACACAGCAAGATACCGATGCTTGGATTTTCGTGTGGTTTTCTGACATCTCTGTCTAATGCCTCCAAATAGAAATTAAGTTGTCTCAAATGTTCGGGTTTAAATTTGTCTGCTTTAAGTTCAAACGCTATCAGGCATTGTAAATCTCTGTGATAAAAAAGCAAATCAATATAACAATCGCTATTTCCTACCTGAACCCTAAATTCTTCACCCACAAATAAAAAATCTTTTCCTATTTCAAGGATGAATCTTTTCATATCACTCAGCAATCCTTTCTGTAAATCACTTTCACTATGAGATTCCGGCAATCCAATAAATTCAAACACATAATCATCTTTGAAACAATTAATTATATTGCCATGCAAAACTCTCACCACTGGTGAGAGTTTTGCATTACCTAACATGGTTCTTTCAAAAAGACTACTATTGATTTGTCGGTCCAATTCTCTTGTACTATATTTTTCCTGGCTTGTCAAACGAAGATAGAATTCTTTCTCTTCGAGTGTTTTTGTTCTGCTCAAGATAGTAAGATTATTTGTCCAGCTAATTTCTCTCAGCAGTGCTGAGAGTTTTGGATTTTCCTTGTATGTTTCATAGAATTGCCTCATCCGCCAAAGGTTTTTGTCGGAGAATCCTTTCAGATTTGGCTCTGTCCGGGACAAATAATCCGCTAATTCTTTCACAACCGATTGCCCCCAATCCGATTGAGCCACACGGTCGCTAATGTATTGTCCAATATTCCAATAAAGATTGATAAGCTCCGTATTGACGGACTTTATGGCATTCCATTGCGATTGCTTAATCAATCGGATAATATCGGTAAATTCTTGCTGTCGATTCAATTGCATAACACCACTATTTTAGGTAAAAATATAATCAATCCGATTATTGCCGAGATAATCGCTCCGATAAGTACGGCGCCTGCCGATAAATCCTTAATTTTTTTAATCATCGCATGTCTTTCCGGCGAAACAAAGTCGGCCATATTTTCGATGGCAGAGTTGATTAGTTCCAATGCCATTACAAAACCAATACAAAAAATGACAGCAATCCATTCGTAAGTCGTGATTTTCAACAGAAATCCGGCTATCAATACGCATAGCGACACAAAAATATGAATCCACGAATTATGCTCCTCTCGAATCATTATTCTCAATCCGTTAAAAGCATATTTAAAGCTTCTCAATCTATTTTTTAACGAAAACTTTTGCTGTTTCATTCTATATATCGTTCGTTGTTGCTGTCAATAAGAGTTTGTAAAGCAAATCAGGGCGCCGGGTCGTAACCATGTCCGCCCCAGGGATGGCAACGAGCTATGCGTTTAACTGCCAGCCAAAAGCCCTTCAATGGCCCATGCTTTTTTATGGCTTGTATCGCATATTCCGAGCAGGTGGGAGCGTATCGGCACGCAGCCGGAGTCAGTGGCGATATGCAGTATTTGTAAAAATAGACCGGCAAAATTAATATGTATGAAAATACTTTTTTCATTCTTTCGGTACTTCTTTCAGAAACTGTTTAAATTTTATTTGAGATTTATTTTATTGAGCATAATCATAATAAAAGCAAGATGAATCATAGCCTCACTTGAGCTTATTGTATATTCATAGTCTTTAGCCAAGCGTCTGAAATTTTC